>JAESTF010000317.1 GCA_016763795.1 Flavobacteriales bacterium | reverse complement strand
TTATTTTTTTTATTGATAATTTTTTTTGAATATTCGCGTTTCAAAACCTTGGGAGACAATTTGCAACCATATCACATCATACCTCCAGTAATAAAAAGCGGAACAGTGTACTCTTTTACTACTGGTAGTGGGGTAAACTATGAGGTTCGTTTTGGTAGAAAGCAAAATAACATCTTAAACGCAACCATTGTTTTTGGAGTTACTAAGAAGAGTACGATGGTGAAGAATATAGTGTTACAAATAAAGGAGAGGTTTACCAAGTGATGGCAACCATTGTGGCTGTTGTACGTAAATATAAAGAAGAACACCCAAACATTAACTTATTTGAATATACGGGTGAACAAAGTGAAATTGAAAAAAGTAAAAATAGAAATGTACGTTTAGCGCTTTATAGCCGATATATCCAGCGGGTTTTTGATTCTAAATGGGTTGTTGAAAGTAAAGAAAATAAGGTAATTATTAAAAAGGTTAAATAGTTTGCGGATTAACCATTGTCAACTGAATGACATAATGTCGCTAAAAAACTGTTAAATCCTGTTAATTTTTATGATTTAAGAAACATTTGTTATTTATTTACGTTACGAAAGTAGAGATTGATGATACAGAGAAAATTTAGCACAGTTTTTGCTAGATAAATGGAAAATTAGAGAAAGAGATTATGAGACAACTAAAGATTACACAACAAATAACCAAAAGAGAGAGTAAATCTCTTGAAAAATACTTACAAGAAGTTTCTCGTGAAGGTATGATTACTGCTGATGAGGAAGTGGAATTGGCACAACAAATTAAAGATGGAGACGAATTTGCCTTAAACAAATTGGTTAGAGCCAACCTTAGGTTTGTTATTAGTGTTGCTAAACAATACCAAAACACTGGATTAACTTTAGAAGATTTAATTAATGAAGGTAACCTTGGACTTATAGAGGCTGCTAAAAGATATGACCATACCAAAGGATTTAAGTTTATTTCTTATGCCGTTTGGTGGATTAGACAAAGTATTTTAAAGGCAGCTGCAGATAATTCATGAACAATTCGTTTGCCACATAACCGTTTAGGCGAGATTCAAAAGATAAACAGAGCATCTAGTGCTTTTGAACAACAAATGGAAAGAGAGCCAACTGATGAAGAACTTTCTGAAATTTTAGAAATGGATTTAGAAAAAGTTCAAAATTCTAGAAAGATGTCTAAAAAACAAACATCTTTGGATGCTCCAATGGCAAATGATTCTGACAACAACAGTTTAATTAGTGTTATTGAAAGTGAATCTACTCCAGCTCCAAATAATGCATTAATTCATGAATCATTATCTACAGATATTGAAAGAACTCTACATTATCTAAAAGGAATGGAAGCCGAAGTTATTCGTTTATTTTATGGCCTAAGCGGCAGAAAAGAAATGACGTTAGAAGAAATTGGCAACCATTTCGGATTAACTAGAGAACGAATTAGACAAATTAAAGAACGTGGCTTAAGAAGATTGAGAAGATTATCGAGAACCAACAGTCTGCAAACTTATTTGTAAACTTTATAAAACATTTTATTAAAACACCTTGAATTTTCAAGGTGTTTTTTTCTTTTTAAGAAAACCTTAAACATATGCTTTCCCATTTAAAAGTAATAGAATTAGCTAGTGTTTTAGCAGGTCCCGATGTAGGAATGTTTTTTGCTGAAATGGGAGCTCAAGTGGTTAAAATAGAAAACAAACTTTTAAATGGTGATGTAACTCGTAGCTGGAAAAGCGCGAATGAAAATGAAGATGTGAAAATTTCAGCTTATTTTTCCTCCGTAAATTGGGGTAAAAAACACCTCTTTTTAAACTTAAATGACGATACCGATCAACAACAGGTTTATGATTTAATTACTACAGCAGATATTGTTATCACAAATTTTAAACCTGGAGATGATGTGAAATTAGGTATGGATTACACTACTTTGAAAAGCTACAACCCTACCCTAATTTATGGTGTTATAAACGGTTACGGATCAGATAGTAAAAGAACAGCTTACGATGTTGTATTACAAGCTGAAACTGGTTTTATGTTTATGAATGGTACAGTAGAAAGCGGGCCTTTAAAGATGCCTATTGCATTAATAGATGTTTTGGCTGCTCATCAATTAAAAGAAGGTTTACTACTTGCGTTACTTAAAAAAGAGAAAACAGAAAAGGGTTCATTGGTTGAAGTCTCATTATATGATTCAGCTATTTCTTCATTAAAAAATCAAGCTACTAATTGGTTAATGAATGATTTAATTCCACAAGCAATAGGATCTTTACACCCTAACATCGCTCCTTATGGAGAAACGTTTAAAACAAAAGACAACAAACTTTTAGTTCTGGCTATTGGTAACAACAAACATTTTGAATTACTACTTACTGTCCTTGGAGCAAAAAAACTGTTGGCAAATAAAGACTATACCAGCAATCAATTAAGAGTCATTAATCGAATCTCTTTATCTAAAAAATTATCATTTTATTTTAAATTACAGACAAAAGAAAAATTAATGCTTCAGTTTTTAGAGTTAAACATTCCTGTCGGAGCCATTAATAATTTAGAAGCCGTTTTTAAAAGTGACAATGCTCAAGGTTTAGTACTGGAAGAAATGATAGACGGAGTAAACACTAAGCGAGTTAGAACATGTGTTTTTAAAATTTCTAATTAAAGGAAAATAATAGCTCCCATAATAAAAAGTATAACTATCGCTAAATACTGCCATATATCTATAAAGTAGGGAGAGTATTCCCTCCAAAACTTCTTTAATTCACTCATTGCATAACCTTCCTTAGTTCATTAATAATATTTTTAGCTTCTTTATTTGTTAAATCTATACCAAAAGGAACATTAGAATTTTCAAGTTGTAACACAATATGGTATTTGTTTATATTCCAATAAGAACTATTCATAGATTTTACAAAATCACCATTTTCATCTTTAAAAAAATCAATTTTTTTAATCTCATTCAAATTATATTTTTGAGTAACACCCCGACTACCTATTGTTTTAACTAATAAGATCTGTTTATCTTCTATAATTATTTTTTCTTCGCCATATTTTCTCCAACGATAAGCATAAACTACTTTAAATTCAAAAAATAGCCAAAAAGCAACATAGACTCCAAAAAACACTTTTGTTGCCGAATCATAATCTTCAAAAAATTGAGAAACAATAGCTAGTCCACACAAAGAAAAAAGTATTATCCATACTAATAACATTTGTTGCTTTTGCTTATCAAAAAACGCTTTAATGGTAATATCAATTCTCTGCTCTTTTATTATTATTTTAATTCGGTTATTCATATTTCATATTTTCTAACAAAATTAGAATAGTTTGATTAATTAGGCATTATCTTTGTA
>JAESTF010000316.1 GCA_016763795.1 Flavobacteriales bacterium | reverse complement strand
TACATCACGTGTAAACACCTTGCCTGGTTTAGAAATAAGTAGTGCTAACAATTCAAATTCTTTTTTAGGAAAAGACATTTCTTCACCTTCTTTATAAACCAGATACTTTTCTCTATCTATTTTAATACCGCCTTCTTGCTCATTTAAATCTGTTTCTTCTACACCTGATTTTCTTCTTAAAATTGCTTTTACTCTACTCACCAACAATCTTGGTTTTATAGGTTTTGTAATATAGTCATCCGCTCCCGCATCAAACCCAGCAACCTGAGAATAATCCTCACCTCGTGCACTCAAAAAAGCAATTAATGTATTTTTTAAGCTCTCAATATTTCTAATTTCATGACACGTTTCTATTCCATCCATATCTGGCATCATTACATCCAAAATAATTAAATCTGGTTTTATTCTTTGAGCTATTTCAATCGCCTCTTTTCCGTTTGTAGTAGTAGTAACATCAAACCCTTCTTTTGTTAAGTTATAGCCCAGAAATTCAATAATATCTGGTTCATCGTCAACTAATAATATTTTCTCGTTACTCATCGCTTCTTATTTTTATGCAAATATAATTCAGCCTTACTTTCTGAATGTTAATTTAACATTAACAAATTGTTTAATCCTTGTCGCTTAGGTCTTCTTAGTGTTTTTGTTAAAGCTTACTTAACAAAGGTAAACTTTCCTTAACATCATCATAAAATAAGTATAAGATTCATTTTACTCTCTAGTAATAACTGTCGCTTTCCTTTGCATCGTAAAAAAATTATAAAACTAAAGATTGAAAAAAATGAAAACAAAAAACTTATTACTAATTACGACTATTGTCGTTGGACTTGGAAGTGTTCTTACTTCATGTTCTAAAAAAGAAGGCTGTACAGATATAACCGCTGAAAATTATAATGTAGATGCCGATAAAGATGATGGCTCTTGTGTTTATCCAGAAACTACAACTCCAGCTGGAAGTAATATTATAACGGTAACTGATGGTGGTTCTGGAACAGGAACGACAACATGGACAAACGATAAGGTTTATTTATTAGATGGTTTTGTTTTTGTAAATTCAGGACAAACATTAACTATTGAGGCTGGAACTATTGTAAAAGGAAAACCAGGTTCTGGAGCAAATGCTTCAGCATTAATTGTTGCAAAAGGCGCTACAATAAACGCAGTAGGAACAGCTTCACAGCCAATTATATTCACTTTTGAAGCAGACCCCTTAAATGGATCTGTACCATTAACCACTACTGGACAATGGGGAGGAATCATCATATTGGGTGACGCAGTACTTAATACTGTTCCTACAACTCAAAACATTGAAGGAATTCCAACGTCAGAACCAAGAGGTGCTTATGGAGGTTTTAATGATACTGATAACTCAGGAATATTAAAATATGTTTCTATCCGCCATGGTGGAACCGATATTGGAGCAGGAAACGAAATTAACGGGTTAACGCTAGGTGGTGTTGGTTCTGGAACTACTATAGAATACATTGAAGTTGTTGCTAATGCTGATGACGGGATTGAATTTTTTGGAGGAACACCTAATCTAAAACACATTCTTGTTTCTAACGTATTAGATGATTCTTACGATTACGATCAAGGGTTTAGAGGAAAAGGTCAGTTTTGGGTAGCTATTGAAAACGCAAACTCTGATAGAGGTGGAGAACATGATGGAGGAACATCTCCAGAAGACGGAACTCCTTATGCTACTCCTGTAATTTACAATGCAACTTACATTGGAAACGGAACAAGCAGAGCAATTACTTTTAGAGATAATGCTGGTGGGGAATATCACAATACAGTATTTCATAATTTCGGAAAAGGTATTGACATTGAAGATTTAGCCTCGGGAGAAGATTCTAAAGCAAGATTAGATGCTGGGCAATTAAAATTAGCAGGTATCATTCTTTCAAATATTGGAAGTAACAACATTGTTGACAACAATGGTATAGATTTATCTGGACATGCAAGTGTTTCAAATATTAGTACAACTGCTGCGGGAATTTCTGCTAACAACCCTGTTCCTGGATCAAGTTTAGGAACCGGAATTGCTTCTGGAGATACTTGGTATGATAATGTAACTTATATGGGAGCTTTTGATGGTACAAACTGGGCACAAGGCTGGACGTTAACCTTTCCATAACCAAAAACTCATAACAAAATGTAAGCCCTCTGTAACCGCAGGGGCTTTTTTCGTTTGATTTTTTCCTTAAAAAACACTGACTTCACTTAACAACATGTAAAAAACATTAAAACGTTCCAAACAAAGTCCTTATACACAAGCTAAAAACTCTAAAAGTATAAAATGTCTATCAATAGACAGCTTCATTAATTGAAGCATTTTACTTTTGATAATCCATAATATAACACACGAAATATGATTTTAATTGTTCTTTTTTTAGCGACTTGCTTTCTTGCTTATAGCAATGGAGCAAATGACAATTTTAAAGGAGTTTCCACTTTATTTGGTAGTGGAACTACTAATTATAAAGGAGCTATAACTTGGGCAACAGTAACTACTATTTCAGGATCTATTGCTGCTATCTTTTTGGCAAGCAGTTTGGTTAAAAATTTTTCAGGGAAAGGCTTAGTTCCTGACACATTAATTCAATCTCCTGAATTTGCTATATCCATAGCTTTAGGTGCCGCAATAACAATTTTTATAGCCACTAAAATTGGAATGCCAATTTCAACTACCCATAGCTTAGTTGGAGCTCTGTTTGGTAGTGGAGTGGTTGCTGTTGGAACAGCATTTAATTTCACAAAATTGGGTAATACTTTTTTACTGCCATTAATCGTTAGTCCAATTATGGCTGCGATAATTAGTTTAATAGTATATAGTATTTTCAAAAAAATAAGAATTGTTCTGGGGGTAACTAAAGAAACTTGTATTTCCATTGGAGATGAAAAAATTCCTGTTATAAAAACCATAAATGCAAATGAATTCCTTGCTGTTAAAGCTGAATCTCAAAAAACTATCACAATAATGAATAAACAAGAATGTATTGAAACATACAAGGGGAGCTTTATTGGTATAAATTCACAAAAAATACTTGATTCTGCTCATTATTTAAGTGCTGGAATTGTAAGTTTTGCAAGAGGACTAAACGACACCCCTAAAATTGTTGGTCTATTGATTGTTATTAATACTTTAGATATTAAATGGGGAATGATTGCTGTTGCAGCAGCAATGGCTATAGGAGGTTTATTAAATGCAAAAAAAGTAGGAGAACTGATGAGTAAAAAAATTACTCCTATGAATAGCGGGCAAGGATTTACCGCAAATTTAATTACAGGGCTTTTGGTTACAACTGCAAGTGTACACGGATTGCCAGTTTCAACAACCCATATATCTGTGGGGGCTATTTTTGGTATAGGAACTGTAACAAAAAAAGCGAACTTAAAAGTCATAAGAAATATTCTATTATCTTGGCTGTTAACTTTACCTGTTGCTGCTATTTGCAGTGCTATTATATATTGGCTACTCCTGTTCTTTAAATAGTAAAAAAGCCAGCGTACAACATTCTATATATAATATGCTTTGTCGCTAGCAAGCGTTGAACAATCTAAACTCAGTATGCCATTAAGCGAACCCTCTCTAAAATCATCTTCGCTTCTCTCAAATTTAAGGTACGACCCTTTTCAAACGATATTAATTTCTCGTTTTAGCAAACTCAGAATAAACATTGTTTTCAAAATTTTACGCAGTTATAACCCCCTCCCAAAACAATAACTTAATAACCTACTAACAGACGCTTAACATTTGTTTAACGACTAAATTACGAGGAAGTTTTTTCTTTGTCCAAAATTAAAACAACAATTCAAATGAACAAATTACTCTTTATTATACTTTTTATTTTCAGTATAAACACAACCTTTTCTCAAGGAACTATTCAGGGGAATGCAAAAGAAAAAGAAACGGGAGAAGTATTAATTGGCGCTACCGTAATGATGCAAGGACTAAAAACAAGCTCTGGAGGAATTGTTGGGACTATTATTGATTTTGATGGTAATTACACCATAAAAAACGTAGCTGTGGGAAGTCATAAATTGATTTGTTCCTACATCTCCTTTCGTTCAGATACTATTGATATTATTGTTTTAAATGGCAAATCTACAACTCAAAATTTTTCTTTAAGTACATCTGCAATGGCTATAGAAACATTTACTGTAGAGGCTAAGGCAGACCGAAAAAATGAAGAGTACTTACTCCAAGTAAAAAAGAAATCTGCTACAGTAATGGAGGTAATTGGAGCAAAAGAAATTGCAAAAAGAGGTGATGGAAATGCTGCTGCAGCTGCAAAAAGAATAACAGGGTTAACTATAGAAAGTGGAAAGTATATATATGTAAGAGGCTTAAGTGATAGGTACAGTAAAACCACTATAAATAAAGCTGAAATACCAGGGTTAGACCCAAACAGAAATGCTGTACAATTAGATTTATTTCCTACCAACATGATTGAAAACATGAAGGTAATTAAATCTTTCACTCCTGATTTACCAGGAAGTTTTACTGGAGGTTTAATTGACATTGAAACAAAAGATTTTCCTGAAGCATTTATTTTTCAATTTGGAACATCATTAGGTTATAATACAGCCTCTAGTTTAAAAGATGGATTTTTAACTTATAAAGGTGGCGGAACAGATTATTTAGGTCTTGATGATGGAGCCAGAAATCAACCTGCCTCTACAGGACAAATTCCCGCCTTATTTGTTAATAATAATCGATTAGAAAACGTGAGTAAATCTTTTAATAAAGAAATGGATGTAAGTGAAAAAAAATCATTTTTAAATCAAAGCTATTCGCTTTCTGTTGGAAATCAAACCAAATTATTTGGAAAAAACTTGGGGTTTGTAGCCGGGTTATCATACTCAAAAAAATATAACCATAGAGATGAGGAAGCTTTTACTAATAGGTATAATTTAACCGGAAAAGTATCGGAAGTAAACGAATTAAATCCTGATCGAACACTTAAAGACATTCAATCTGAAGAAAATGTACTTTGGGGAGTCATTGCAAACCTTTCTTATAAAATAGCACCTAACCATAAATTGGGTTTTGTTTACTTAAGAAATCAAAATGGAATTACAACAACTTCTTTTCAAGAAGGAGAATTACCAAAAGATCAACCAGGTTTATTTCTTCAAACAAGAGCATTGGAATACGAACAAAACTCACTCAGTAGCTATCAAACAAAAGGGGAACATTTTTTTGAAGGATTAAAAAAACTAAAAATAGATTGGATGTATGCCTATTCACAATCTAACCAAAACCAACCAGATTTAAGATACTTTTCTAACGATTATACCATTAATGAAATTACAGGAGATACCAGTTATAGCATACAAGCTTCTATTTACCCTGTTCCTACCAGATATTATCGAGAATTAAACCAAACAACAACTGATGCTAAAATCAATTTTGAATTTAATATCAAAGAAAAGGAGGGTAAATCATCAAAAATAAAATTTGGTGGAGCCTTATTACAACAAGAAAGAATTTTAACAGAAAACCGATACAACTATCGTTCACAAGGTTTTTTAACTTATAATGGAAATGTTTCCGGTTATTTAAACGACAATAATTTCGTATTACCAAGTGTTGGAAATCCTGTTTCAGATTATATATACATTGAAGACGCAACTGAAAAAAGAAATAGCTATTCTGCAGATCAATCCGTTTTTGCAGGATATTTAATGGGAGATATTTGGGCAACTAAAAAATTAAGAATCGTTACTGGAGCAAGATTAGAAACAACCGATATTTTTGTAAGAAGTTTTGACCAAGATGAAAAAACAGGGTCCCTAACTGAAACTGATATTTTACCGACATTAAATGCCTCTTATGCTTTGACGAAAAACAGTAACTTAAGAGCTGCTTTATCTAGAACCTTAGCTCGACCAACTTTTAGAGAAATTGCTCCTTTTGCTACTTATGATTTTTCTACCAACTGGATTATTGTTGGAAATCCTAATTTAGAAAGAACTTTGGTTAATAACTTCGATTTACGTTATGAAGTATTTCCGAACTTTGGAGAAATTATTTCTATAGGAGGTTTTTACAAGTCGTTTACTAATCCTATTGAACTCGTATTTAACACACAAGCTCAAAACGAAGAATTAACATGGAGAAATATTGAAAGCGCAACGGTTTATGGTGCTGAGTTTGAGATTAAAAAGAAACTTAACTTTATTTCTAATGAAGAAAACATGTTTAATGTTGGAGGTAATTTTACTTATGTTTTTTCTGAAGTTGGAATTGATGAGCAAGAGTTAGAGTTAATTAAAGCTAGCGATCCTAATGCTAAGGAAACAAGAAGCTTATTTGGACAATCACCATACATTATTAATCTTTATTTAGGATATAATAATGATTCTTTAGGGTTTTCAGCGAACTTAAGTTATAATGTTTCTGGAGAAAAAATAGCTGTAGTTATTATTGGTGGAACACCGAATGTTTACCAACAGCCTACACAACAATTGGATTTTAACATAAATAAAAAATTAGGTAAACACTTTAGCTTAAAGTTTAAAGCTCAAAACATTTTAAATCCATTATTTAAGAAAACGTATAACTATAAAGGTGAAGAGTACATTTTTAACTCTTACAAAAAAGGAGTAACATTTAGTATTGGGCTTAAGTATTTAATAGGATAGGGTTTTATGCAAACAAAAGAGTATCGAGATAGTTTATTAAGCGCAAAAATCGTTCAACAAGGTTTATTGCCAAAAGAGAGACACCTTAATAGAATATTTAAGGAGCACTTTGTTTTTTACGAACCTCAACACATTATCTCTGGAGATTTTTATTGGGTAGGGGAGGTAAATAACCTTAAATACCTTGTGGTTGGAGATTGTACCGGACATGGTGTTTCTGCTGCATTGCTTTCTGTTTTAGCATTAAACCTCCTTGAATACAGTATTATGAACAAGAAAATAAAAAAGGTTCATAAAATCTTACAAGAAGTAGATAAAAGGTTTATAGAAAGCTTTAAGAACAGTCAAATTTCTGCATTTGATAACCCTTGGATAGATCTTTCTATTGTTTGTATTGATGAAAAAGAAAACAAACTTTATTATTCTTCAGCAAATCGAAAGTTACTACTTGTTGACTCCGAAAAAAATGCTCAACTATATAAAGGATCTAGATACCCTATTGGTGGATGGCAAATAGAAGAAAACAGGGTTTTTGATCCTCAAACAATAGATTATAAAACAGGAGACAGGATTTATCTTGGTTCTGATGGGTTTCAGGATCAAATAGGAGGTCCTAAAAACAAAAAATACAAGTCAAAAATGTTACACAATTTCCTTGTAAAAAATAGCAGCTATTCTTTTCCTAATCAAAAAGAAATACTAGAAAAAGAATTTAAATGTTGGAAAAAGGAAAACGACCAAACAGATGATGTTTGTTTAGTTGGAATAGAGCTATAAACCTTAAAAAAATTCTTTAAAAGAAACCTAAATAGTAGATATAATATTTAGCACCGCAGAAAGAATATACTCAACCCCTATTGCAATAACAATAAAACCAATAATTCTTGATAAAGCATTAATTCCTGAGGCTCCAATCCTTTTTACAATATAATGTGAGCTTTTTAAAATTAAATACACACTAACTCCCGCAAAGAACATTGCTCCAAGCAACAAAAAAATTTCGTTTAATTGACTGTATTGTTCATTGTATGTAATTAGTAAAGAAATTGTTCCTGGTCCTGCAATCATAGGTATTGCTAAAGGTGTAAGTGAAATTTCAGAACGAGTTTTCACATCTTCTTTAATCCTTTTGCCCTCCATTCCTTTATGCTCTGCAAACTTTCCTGTTAATAAAGCAAACCCTGAAGAAGCAATAATTAATCCTCCTGCTATTTTTAATGAATTAATACTTATTCCGAAAAATACTAAGATATATTTCCCAGCAAAAAAAGATAAAAACAAAATAATCAACACATTAACCGAGGTCCAAAAAGCAATTTTCCCTCGCTCTTTTTTTTGATGTTTCTCAGTTAAACTAACAAATATGGGAACTGTTCCTAAAGGATTCATTATAGAAAATAATGCTCCGAAAGTGATTAAAAATATATCCATTTTAATTTTTATTAAGCGAGCTGATAACCAACCCCTTTTACAGTATTAATAATGTTTTCACCTATTTTTTCTCTGATTTTACGAATATGAACATCAATTATTCTCGTGTTCATACACTTCTTTTCTTTCCATACCTTTTGAAAAATTTCTTCCCTAGAAAAAACTTTTTGTGGTTTATTAATTAGTAAAAAAAGCATTTCAAATTCTTTACGTGGCAATGAAAAAGACTCTCCTTCATTAAAAACTAAGTAACTCTCTCTATCAATTTTAAGGTTATTAAATGAAAGAATTTTTGGTTTTTCTTCTTTAAGGTTAAATGGTTTCCTTTTCAATAACGCTTTAATTCTTTTAACTAAAATTCTAGGGTTAATTGGCTTTACAATATAATCATCAGCACCAGCTTTAAAAGCCTCTATTTGAATGTATTCTTCTTTGTGTGTAGTAAACAACACAATAAACGAGTTTAGTGCGTTTTCTCTTTTTAATTGATGACATAATTCTATTCCATCAGAATTATCAATGTCTAAATCCAATAAAATAATATCTGGGTGGTCTTTATGAATACTATTTACGTTTTCTTCATTTACAGAAGAATATGCAAAAACATCAAAACCTTCTTTTTCAAAGACTTTTTTTGTCTTTTCTAACTCTAAAAGGTTACTGCTTAATATGTCGATTATAGGTGTCATTTATAGTTTATAAAACTACTCTGACACCTTTATTTGTTGGTTAATTTAATGTTAAGGGTTTATTAAAACTCCTTTTTGTTAGAAATTTGTCCTTTTTCATCCCACATTATCCACATACCTACTTTAGTTCCTTTCGCATAGTACATCTCATAACGCTTAATTCCTCGTTCATCCCAAATAACCCATTTACCATCTTTTTTTCCTTTCGCATAATTGGCCTCTGCCAATTTATTTCCTTTTACAGACCAACGGACCCATTTACCATGTTTTAGTCCGTCTTTAAAATTACCCTGCTCCATTATTTCTGTTGTTGAATAGTAAAATTCTACAGAACCATTTTCAACACCATTTTTAATCGTATAAACAGCTTCTTTTACATTGTCTTGATAATATGAGATATAAACTCCAGAGTATTTATCCCCATTTTCATTAACATAAACACCCTTTTTTTTAGTGATTTGCTGAGCAAAAAGAGTTGTAGAAAAAAGAGCTAAAGCCGTAAATATGATTATAGATTTAATATTCATTTTAAATTGTTTTAATTATCCGTAGGCATTGCCCACAAAAAAACTCCTGCGGTTACAGGAGTTGTTAATTATTTGATGTGAAACATTAACTTA
>JAESTF010000034.1 GCA_016763795.1 Flavobacteriales bacterium | reverse complement strand
CTTTTACTGCTAAACTCATAATTCTCTTTTTTATTCGAGAGCAAATCTAGTTAAACAGGTTTTATTGAGCTATTTTAGACTTCACAACTTATTAACAACTGTTATATCTCTAGCTCAAAAACAAATTTGGCTAGTAAATAGAATACTCCTGTAACAATGATAACCCCTAATAGGTTAAATAAAATTCCAGCTCTTATCATTTGTTTTATTTTAATATGACCAGAACCAAATACAATGGCTTGGGTAGGAGAGGCGATAGGCATCATAAATGCACAACTGGCAGAAAGTGTAGCTGGAATCATTAAAATTCTAGGATCCAAACCTAAAACAGCACTTGCTTTAGCGAGTATTGGTAAAATAAGAGTTGTTGTAGCAGTATTGGAAGTTATCTCAGTTAAAAAAGTCAATATAAGGCAAACAATAATTATGATAATAAATGGATTGTCAATTTCTAAATTAGTAAATAAATTCCCTATTAAACTAGACAACCCACTACTGTTAAAACCACCTGCAATAGCAAATCCACCTCCAAAAAGCAATAATATTCCCCAAGGTAGTTCTCTTGCTTTCTTCCAAGTTAATAGCATTTCTTTTGGTTTATCTTTCGATGGGATCACAAATAATAATAGCGATGTCGCAACAGCAATGGAAGCATCGCTTACCATTTCTAAGCCAAAAGAGCTTCGCCAACCGTGTATTGTAAATGATTCACTTAATGTAATATCAGAACCAGTTACCCATAAAATAGCCGCAGATAAAAAGACTAAACCAGAAGCCATTTCATCTCTTCTTAATTTACCTAGATCATTTAATAATCCTTTTATAATGTCTTTAGTTTTAAATATATTTATTTTAGGCATTCTAAAAATTACCTTAGTCATTAATAGCCAGCCTGTAAATAAGAAAGTAATAGAAATAGGTAGGCCCATCATCATCCATTGTGTAAAACCTATTTTGGGTAATTCAGGAAATAATTCGTGATAAAGTTCCATGAAAACGAGGTTGGGAGGAGTTCCAATTAATGTTGCCATACCACCAATATCAGCCGAATACGCTATTCCTAACATTAGAGCGACAGCAAATTTTGATAAGAAATTTTTAGAACCTTTTACTTCTTTAATTTCTTCTATAATTGACAATCCAATGGGCATCATTACCATAACGGATGCTGTATTTGAAATCCACATGCTTAAACCTGCAGTAGCTATCATAAACCCTAATACTAAATTAGCAGGTTTACTACCTATAATGTTTACAATGTTTAGGGCAATTCGTTTGTGTAAATTGGAATTTTGTATTCCCTGTGCCAATAGGAAACCGCCTAAAAATAAGAAGATGATTTCTTTACCAAAGAATAAAGCTGTGGTTTTAGTGTCTAATATTCCGAATAAAGGAAAAAGGAAAATAGGAAATAAAGAAGTTATAGCAATTGGTACGATTTCAAAAATCCAGAATACAGCCATTATTACTACAATAGCAGCCATTATTGGTGCTTGTGTGTAAACATCTGAAGGTACAAATGAATAACAAGTAAAAGCTAAGACTATTGCTAATAATCCATAAATCCATTTGCTTTTAAAGAGCTTGTATTTACTCATCTGCTTTTAGGTTAATCAGTTTTTTATAGTAAATCAATAATGGAAAGATAGATATAAAAATAAATAAACCACTAATAAAATATGCCCAAGTGATGTTGTCCTCTTTTGCAAAGAAGGTAAGAGAAAACAGGGTTATAAACATAAAACGAATGAGAACATTTATTGTTTGAAAAACACTTCCTGTTCTACCAATTATATGATTAGGGACGTGATTAAATAAATAAGTTACTCTTAAAATTCGTGTTCCAGCATTAGTTAACCCTAATACAAAGCTTACTATTATTGTAATAATAGAACTTTGGGTAAAAGCAGCAATTTCAAAAACGAAAGCACTTAATACCATCATTATTATGATTGCTTTAAGAGTAGAGGTGTTCTTAAATAGCCAACGGATACCAATGCCAGAAAATAAAGCACCCAAAGCGTACAAAATTTTAGCTCCTGCATAAACTGCTGAACTTTCTGATAAATGATTGTGAATATAAATTGGCAATAATTGGTGAATATGAACCAATAACATTGCAAAAATAGCATAAGAACCAACTCCAAAATGAAAGAGTAATGGGTTCTCTCTTAAAAATCCAACACCTTGTTTTAATCGTTTTAAAATGGAACCTTTATCAATTATTTTAGAAACTGTAGGTCGGTATTTTATCATTAAAATTAATCCAAAAGCAATAAGGTAGGTAAAGGCATCCATTAAAAATATTTCATGTAAATGCCAGGGTTTAATATTTAGTTGAATATTATTTAGCCCTATACTATCTAAAAAATCTTGATTAACACCAGTAATTAAAACGGCTGCTAAAGCTCCAGATAAAACACTTGTTGCCTGTCCTTGTATTTCAATAATAGAATTGATTTTTCCGTAGTTTTTCTTCTCGGTAATTTCTTGTCCGAAAGCATAGAGTGTAGGATAGTGTACATTATAGATAAACAACGTAATACAAAAAACTAAACCAATTAATGGCATAGGAACTTCTCCTAAATAAAAACCACTAAGTGCTACAAAACCAATTATTAAAGCCCCAATTAACGTAATGAATAAGAAGATATTTTTTCTAGGAAAGCGATCGACCAGTGTACCGACATATAACCCCCAAAATAAGGTTAGAAAAGTAGCTATTCCGTAAATTATTCCAAAAGTAGAACTAGCATCTAAAATATCTGAAAAGTACCATGGAATTGCCAACATACTTATTCCTTGAGCAAAACCAGAAACAGCATTTGCAGCAATTAATAAATATAGGGCACTTTTGTTTTGCATTGATTATTTTTGAGGAGTAAAAGTAATAAAACCGATGTCATTCCGATTGGAGTGAAACATGTAAAACGAGAGTTTTAGCGAGGAAATCTTTTGAAATCTGTGTTAAAGAATCAAAAGATGCCTCGGCTTCGCTCTGTATGACAGAAAATGAACTATCACAAAAAAAATATGCCTTACGAAAGAGCATTGGCGAAAGCAATGCGTTATTGTTCTTTTCAAGAAAGGTGTCAGTTAGATTTAACCAATCGGTTTATTGCTTGGGATGTTAAAAAAGAAAATTTTGATAAGTTATTAGATGTTTTAATCGCTGATGATTTTTTAAATGAAAACCGTTATGTAGAAGCCTATGTAAGAGGAAAGTTTAGAATTAAAAAGTGGGGAAAGAATAAAATTAAAATGGGATTAATGGTAAAACGTGTTTATGATGAAAAACTGTTTAACACTGTTGTTGAAACGGAGATTTTAGAAGAAGATTATCTGAAAACACTACAAACATTAATTGAAAAGAAAAGTCTTTTAATTATTGAATCTGATGAATTTAAAAAACGAGATAAATTGTATCGTTACATGTTGGGTAAAGGTTATGAATCGGAATTGGTAAGTAAGGAGTCGAATGTAATTGACTATTAAACTTTTACTTTTAGTAATCCAAGACTAAAATTTCAACTCTACGATTTAAAGACATTTCAGATCCATTCTTTGCGTTCGGAAATAACATGTGTTTACAATTCCAACCTACCGTTTCTATTCTTTCAATGCTAATACCATTTTCTATTAGATATTTTTTAACTGCGCCAGCTCTTTTTTCTGAGAGTCTTTGAGAAAAATCTATTCCATTTGAACAACCGTTAGTGTGTCCTTCAATAAGTATTTTTAAAGATTTATTCCGCTTCATTAATTTATTTAGATTTTTTAAACTAGGATATGCTCCAGTTAAAAATTTTGCTACATCACCATGGAAGTTAATATTATGCAATTGATTGCGTTGACCTTTCTTGAGTTTTGGTAATAAAATATTGATTAATGGAAATTCATGACTTCTAATTTCTTCAGTTGTGAATTTTTTCTCTCTAAAAAAATGTTCTTTGGAGTAAGCGCTAAGGACATATTTTTGCTTGGGATTATTTTCTTTATAAGGCACTTCCATTTCAAATAAACCTGTTAAAGAATCTGTTATCGTTGTAATCAGTGTTTCCCCTGTTTCAGCATCATTCCAACTTATTTCAGCATTTAGGAATTGACTTTTTTCTTCATTTACAATAATTCCGCTTATCTTTTTAGTTAAATAATAATCGAAATAAATAATAGCGCCTTTACCTTCGTTATAAACATTGTCTATTGCCAGAAAGTAGTTTTCGCTCTTAGTAACCGATAACACTTTACTAAAATTACTGTTAGCTCCTGAAATATTATGAGTTTTTTTAGATGAAAAATCTAAACCTGTAATTCCTTTTTTCTCTTCTATATTACGAGAAATGTTTGCTCGAATTGGAGTAATTTTTTTTGTTTGAATACCCTTAATGAAATCCTTATGGTCTTCAAACAATAAGAAATCATAATCATCGTCTTGGGACATTGGTTTTATTATAAAAGTTAAGTTTCCAGTAACTTTTGCAGTAAACTTGATCCAAACTATATTGTGTTCTTTTTTAAAATAATTTTTATCCTTTTTTTTACCAGATGAAACTTCTTGAAAACGACCTGATCCTCTAGGAGAACACTTTAAAACTATTCGATCTACAGGTCCAGCTGTTAAAATATTTTCTATGTCAGTTCCAGTAAGAATTTGCTCACAACTAAATGTTTTAGAACTCTTCGTTGTATTTTGACCAAATGAATTGGAAAGTATTAAACTGAAAATAATTAAT
The DNA here is from genome assembly GCA_016763795.1 of Flavobacteriales bacterium. Lineage (GTDB taxonomy): Bacteria > Bacteroidota > Bacteroidia > Flavobacteriales_E > Vicingaceae. The sequence goes on along the minus strand of JAESTF010000034.1, from coordinate 4,687 downwards.
TGGTAAAATCTAGACATCTAAAATAAATTTTATTGATTCAATTTCTTTTTATAGAGAACTGTAGAATCATTTAATTAGTGTTCTGTTCTTAATTACTTCAAAACCAAATAGACCCTCAGCAACTGTTAGTTTTAAAAAACCTTTACCTGCAACTTCCCTTATTGTAATATTAGGAAATCCTACAATTTTTGGTTCATCATCAAAAGTATTATTTTCTAATACAACCCCCATAAAACGACTATGATCATAATAGAGTTTTTCTATTTTATAAGTTGTTGTTTTAGGATTGGATGCAAGTAAAAAATTTATAGTTAAGAATAGACCAGTAAAAAGAGGCGCAACACCTATTATATTAAAAATAATCATCTCATATTTTATAAAATGAAACCACTTTTGGTAATATTTTAATGGAATTAAAAAACCAACAATAGCAAATCCTATTAAAATTTTAGAAAGGGCGTAAAAATCTATTATTGTAATTGCATATAAACCCATACAAAGAAAAATACCAATGAATAGGCCTAAAACAGCAAGTGTTATAAAAAGCATGCTTTTGTCCTTTTTAAGTTGATAGACCTCTGCTGTTTGCCTTTTGGTATTTTTTTGAATTGGTTTCACCAGTTCTGTTACTGATTTAGAAAAGGATTGTTACTCTTTTCAAAGCCTACTGTTGTACTTGGGCCATGACCACTAAAAACTTCATAATCTTCTGGTAAAGTCATCATCTTGGTTTTAATACTTGTAATTAGTGTCTCGTAATCGCCTCCTGGCAAATCAGTTCTACCAATACTACCTCTAAATAACACATCACCATTAATAACAAATTTATCATCATGACTCACAAAAACAATGTGTCCAGTACAATGTCCTGGAGTAAATAAAACATGTAATTCCGAATCTCCAAATTTTACAACATCTCCTTCTTCTAAAAAAGTAGTAGGTTCTGGCGATTTATCAATATTGAAACCAAAAGTTTGTCCGTATTCTGGTGTAGCATGCAAGGTTGGTAAATCTTTTTCGTGCATTTCTAGACCAACGTTATATTTGTTCGCCACAAAATTATTACCTAAAACATGATCGATATGGCAATGTGTGTTCAATAATTTAACTGGTTTTAAATCATTATCAGAGATGTAATTAGCAAGTATTTGTTGCTCTTCATTACTGTAACAGCCTGGGTCAATTATTACACATTCTTTAGTATCATCACTCAAAATATAGGTATTTTCCTGAAATCCGTTAAATGTAAAATAGTGTACGTTTATCATCGTTTTAAAGCGTTAATTTTGAAAGTGTAAAAGTATTACAATCCTTATTAAATTCTTATTTTTACGAGTCAAACTTTATTTAAAAAATAATCAAAAAAGCAACTCTTTATATTATTCCATTACTACTAGTGTTAGGTACTTTGTTGTTTTCTAATAATCTAAATGCACAATTTTATAATGGAACACATGTAGGGTTTGGTAAAAATAGGGTACAGTATGATTATTTTGAATGGAAGTATTACCGTTTTGATCAATATGAGACTTACTTTTACACAGGAGGAAAAGAGTTAGCAATATATACGGCTAAAGTTGCTCGTAAACACCTAAAAGATCAGGAGGCATTTTTTGAGTATGACTTAAGAGATAAAATTCAATTTATTATCTACAATAAACAATCTCATTTTAAACAAAGCAATGTAGGATTAAGTTTAGAAAATGGAGAAATAGGAGGGATTACTACAATAATGGGTTCTAAAGTTTATGTTTATTTCAATGGAGATCATGATGATTTTGATAGGCAGATTAAAGAAGGAATTGCACAGGTTTTAGTTAATCAACAAGTGTATGGTTCTAATTGGCGACAAGTATTACGAAATTCTAGTTTAATGTCGATACCGGAATGGTATCAGAAAGGGTTAACCTCTTATATTTCTAAAAACTGGAGTCCAGAAATTGAAAATAGCGTTAGAGATGGTATTACTTCTGGTAAGTATAAGAAATTTAATAGGTTATCTGATAAAGATGCAATTATAGCTGGGCATTCTTTATGGGCTTATATTGTAGATACATATGGAGAGTCTGTAATTCCTAATATTTTATACATGACTAGAGTTACTCAGAGTGTAGAAAAAGGATTTTTATATGTTTTGGGAGTTTCTATGAAAAGTTTAACTAAAGAATGGAAAACATATTACAAAAAAGAATATAGATATCTCGAAAAAACTGATGAGGAAGATTATTTAAAAAAGCAAATTTTTAAAATTAAAAAGCGAAGGGATTATTCTGAATTTAAGATGAGTCCTGATGGAAATAATTTTGCCTATGTAACCAACCAATTAGGGCAGTATAAAATTTATATTTACTATAAAGACGTTGATAAAAAATATAAAATATATAAAAAAGAATTTAAGCTCGATAGAATTAACGACCATTCTTATCCGGTTATAGAATGGCACCCATCAAGCGAAACGCTCGCATTTGTAACGGAAGAAAAAGGTGTTTTATTAATGCATTTTTTTGATATTAATACCGGAGGATTAAAAGTGAAAGCTATTTTTAATATGGAAAAAATTACTGCAATGGATTATTCTGATAGTGGAAAAGAGATGGTTTTTTCTGGAGTTTATAAAGGACAGTCTGATTTGTATTTATATTATACAGGGTCTAATTCGCATAAAAAAATAACCAATGATATTTATGATGATTTAGAACCTCGTTTTATTGAAAATTCTGAAAAGATTGTATTTACATCTAATCGCACAACAGACTCTTTAGGTTATAAACCATCAGATTCGGAATTATTTTTTAATCAAAAAGATGTTTGGATAATTTCTAATTTTAAATCAAAGAAAGATAAACAGTTAACGAGAGTTACAGAAACATTTAATTTTTCAGAAAAACAACCTGTAGGGATAGATTCAATGTTATATTATTTAGGTGAGGATAATAACGTTTTAGCAAGATATAGTGCTGTGAAGGATAGTTTTGTTACACATATTGATACCTCAATTCATTATTATCATTTTTATGACACAAAGCCAGCAGTAAGTTTTTATAATAGAGGTATTAATGAACATAACATTACCCCCGAAGGGAGTTATACCGAAATTCTAAAAGATAATTATAAAACGTACTTATTGCTTAAAAACTTAAATGAAAAACAGCAGCAAAAAAGCACCACAGCTTTACTTATTGATAGTATTCAAGAAGTAAATGAGACTATAGTTATAGCACCAAAGGTTAATCTACCTATTTTACTTGAATCATTAATTATTCTAAAAGATACTGCAACTAACAATTTAATTAACATTGATGATTATGTTTTTGAAAAAGATAAAAACGAGATTCAAAGAAATACTATTGTGATAGGAGATGAAATAAAAAAAGATAGTATTTGGGAAGTGTTTAAAATTCCTAATCAGCGAAATTATAATATTTCTTTTTTTAATGATAATTCTGCAATAAAAATGAGTAATTCGTTTGTTAATGGTGAATATCAACAGTTTACAGGAGGGCCTTATATTAGCCCTGGAGTAGGAGCTTTAATTAAAGTTGGTACAATAGATTTATTTGAAGATCACAAAATTTATGGAGGAGTAAGGCTTTCTTCTTCAACACGTGAATATTTTATGACCTATCAGAATTTAGTAAGAAGAACAGATAAAGAATATACATTTTCTAGAACAACATCTAATGGCGATAATGGGTTTAATGCATTCGGATTATCAACTAATTCTTTAAAGTATTCTATTAAATATCCGTTTAGTGAAGTTTCAAGCATTAGAACAACATTTACTGCAAGAAATGATAATATAGTGGTTAAATCTACAGATCTTATAGCACTTAATGCGTCTAACTTTAGAGAATATAGAGGGATTGCTAAAGTTGCTTTTGTATTTGATAATTCCAGAAATAAAATGACAAACATTTATTATGGAACTAAATTTAAAATATTTGCAGAATATTACCAAGAGTTTGGAGATGGTTCATTTGTTTCTACTAATAACCAGTTTCATGAAGATGGAAGAGCAAAAGGAAAAGGAAATGGTACGAATGGAAATATGCAAGTATATGGACTAGATTTTAGGCATTCACTAAAAATTAGTAGAGAATTAGTTTGGGTAAATCGTTTTGCAGCTAGTTCTTCTTTTGGTTTTGAGAAGCTGATTTATTATTTAGGAAGTACCGATGATTGGATACCTATTGGACAAGAGCAATTTATAAATGGAGATGACATAGATTTCTCGGTTAATTACCGATACCACGCATTGGCAGCAAACCTAAGAGGATTCCCGCAAAACATTAGAAGGGGAACTAATTTTGCAGTAATTAATAGTGAAATAAGATTTCCTGTATTTAAGTATTTTATAAGAAGACCAATTCGTTCTAAATTTATTAAGAATTTTCAACTTATTGCTTTTGGTGATGTAGGTTCTGCTTGGAATGGCTTAGATCCTTGGGGTGATCAAAACACTATTGATGAAGAAACTTATTTTGAAGGGCCAATAGAAAACCCTTCAATAGTTGTTACAGTTTCAAAAAAAATTGACCCTATTGTAGCAGGTTATGGATTAGGTTTTAGAACAACATTGTTAGGTTATTTTTTGAGATTTGATTGGGCTTGGGGAGTTGAAGATGGTTTCTCTAAAAGTAAACCTATATTTTATTTATCATTAAGTTTAGATATTTGATATGAGTAT
>JAESTF010000315.1 GCA_016763795.1 Flavobacteriales bacterium | reverse complement strand
CATGGCCAATTGTATCTTGTCATTTTCTTTACGGGTAAGGTGTTGTAAATCTAAATTCCAGTTATCTGGGCTAACTTTAGAAGTATCTTGAACACCGTGCGTGTACTGCCATTTTAATCCTGCAGGAGAATGAAACCCTTCCAATGCTTTTCCGTTTTCAATTGTATAATTATTCCAGTATTTTTTAATAGGAATCCAGAAATCTTTTAATCCCTCATCATAAGCATTACCATTTTGTATAATTAATGCTTCTACTCTCTTAGGATGTTTAGCTGCAATTCTAAACCCAATTGGTGCTCCATAATCCATCAAATACAAACTGTATTTTTCTACATTCAATTTTTCCAATAAGTCTTCTACTATTAAAGACATATTATCAAATGTGTAATCGAAATCTGCCATTGCTGGTTGCTCACTTCTGCCATAACCTGGATAATCTGGAGCTAACACATGATAGTTTCCCGACAAATCTTCCATCAAATTCCTGAACATGTGAGAAGATGTTGGGTATCCATGTAACAATACTATTGTTGGTTTATCTTTTGATCCTGCTTCTCTATAAAATATATCAAGACCTTTTATCTTAATTGTTTTATAACTTGTTTCTTCTACTATAGAAGTGTGATGAACCTGAGGTTCTTTAGCTGTTTTCTCTGCTGAATAAGCACTTGTTATACTTGCGATAACGACTGCTGCTGTTAAAATTAATTTTTTCATTTTTCTTGTTTTTTATGTTTAGTTATTTGTTGTTACTTTTTATATGAAGTTGTGTTTCCATTTCCTCATCACTCAATTCAACATTAATTTTTCCGAAATCAATACTGAAGAAGTCTAATATGTTACCTATCATTTTTAATCGTTTATGCCCAATATTCTTGTCGTTCAAATTCCGACAGAAGTCCAAAACCTAAATCTTCGGTACTAGAAATGAAATTAGATTCATTGAATTCAGACAGCTCTACATCAAAAGCTTCATTTACTTTTTTTGAACATCTTTTACTTTTAAAATTTTCATTAAATGCTAAAAAGCCATCTAATAATTCGCTTGAATTATTATTGTTCGCATTTATACTTGGCAACTTTTCAACGGTTGATTTTATCTTTGAAAAGATGACTTGACTGTTTTTTTGTGCATTTTCTGCACATGGACTATTTTGTGTTTTCATAATTATTTTTTAATCTTATTAATTGTTTTAATTATGGTGCAAATGTATATCAGATATACATCTAATCTATTGAACTATTCTCGTAAATGATTGGACAAAAAAGACATTTTATGTTTCTATATTGGACAATTAATCCCTATTTTTGGATAAAAAAGACATTTAGAATTTTAGCAGTATGAATCAACTACCTATTTTAAATATTAAAGAATTTAAAAACCATAATCCTGATGCGACCTTTTATGCCAATTATTTTATTCCCCATTTAAAACTGAACCACCTCTCTATTACAGGACCCCATAAACATGATTTTTATTTAACAGTTCTTTTCACTAAAGGATCGGGCACTCACGAAATTGATTTTAGCTCCTACCCGATTAAATCTGGTAGCGTATTTTTATTAAATCCTGGACAAACACACAATTGGGAACTTTCGGATGACATTGATGGTTATGTTTTTTTTCATTCCAAATCTTTTTATGATATGGCTTTTAATGGTCGAACAGTAAATAGTTTCCCTTTTTTCTATTCTACTCAAAATTCACCCTGTATTTACCTGGGAGGGATTAATATTGATAAAATGGAAACTTTATTTAAAAGTGTTGTAGAAGAATATCAAGTATTTTCACTCTTAAAAAGGCAAAAAATTACCAGCTTAATCGACATTATTTATATTGAACTTTCTCGATTTTGTGTTGATGAAAGTATTTCAGACAATAAAAAAACAAATAGCTATTCTATTAAGTTTAGGGAATTAGAACAATTAATTGAAAAAAAATATCAAACTGAAAAATCTCCTCAGTATTACGCTTCAGAATTAAACATTAGCCCTAAACACTTAAATAGAATTACTAAGGAGATGGTAGGGAAAACTACTACTGACTTAATTATAGAACGTGTTTTACTCGAAGCAAAAAGAATGCTTATACACGCAAAACAAAGTTTTACTGAAATAGCTGACGAATTAGGCTATGAAGATTATTCTTACTTCTCTAGAATTTTTAAAAATAAAACAGGTGAAAACCCTTCTTTATTTCAAGCAAGGTATGTTAAGTAATAGGTTTAGATTTATAAATAGATATTAGTCGACTCCATAAATCAATTTTCTGTATGGCTACAATTAAATAATGGATTTCTTTTTTATTAAAAAGTTCTAACAATCCTTCTCTAAATTCAAAATTCCATTTATTTGTAGTATTCTTTTTAATAAGGTAATCTACTAATTGCAATACAGCAATTTCTTTTTTTGAAAAATATGGAGTAGCTTTCCATGCGTAAAGTAAAGACATTCTTAAATCAGTATCCCCTAACAATCTGAGTTCTTTGCTATGAATTTTTATACCATAAGAACAATTACACAATTGTGCAATTCGTAAACTAATCAATTCCAACAAGTGAATTTCTATAGCTGGTTTCTTAATCATTTTCATAGCGTTATTGTTTTGTGAAATTTGTTTGTTGCTATGTCTGAATTACCATTTTCAATAATCAATCAAATAAGTAGAATACAAGCTTCTACTTATCTGATTGACTCTTTAGGCATTATGAATTTGCTATTTTATTCATCATTTCAATTGCAACACCCGAAGCTGATGCAGGGTTTTGCCCAGTTACTAAATTTCCATCAGCAACAACATAAGGTTCAAAAGGACTGCCACTTGAAAAAAGAGCTCCCTCTTTTTTCATTGCTTCATCTAAAAGAAATGGAATTTTCTCTCCCACTTTATAATTTTCTAAATCTTCTTCCGCTTCGGTATAAGAATTTACCTTTTTACCATCTAATAACTTTTTACCATTAGATAATTCAACGTTAAGTAATGCTGTTGGTCCATGACAAACCGCACCAACAACTCT
>JAESTF010000314.1 GCA_016763795.1 Flavobacteriales bacterium | reverse complement strand
TTTTAGTATCAAAAAAATCTTCCTCAAAATAATCACTTAAATCATATAATGTAGCCTTAGGAAAAGCTTGCAATTCTTCTGTGAGGTCACCACCTTTTAAGTATAGAATTCCATTCTTTACCTCATGGTTACTCTTCTTACTTACTTTCTTTTTCACCCAAGACACAAACATTGGCATCGCTGTTACTGCTCGACTTACAATAAAATCGTAATAATCATCAATAGCCTCTACCCTAGCATGTGATGTTTTTATATTGGTCAAGCCCAAATCTTCGGCTATGCCATTAACAACCTTTAATTTCTTGTTAATGCTATCAACCAAATGAAAAGAGCACTCAGGAAACATAATTGCCAATGGAATTCCTGGAAAACCACCTCCTGTACCAACATCTAAAACCTTAGTTTTGGCTTTAAACTGTACCACTTTTGCAATAGCTAAAGAATGTAATACGTGTTTTATATATAATTCATCAATATCTTTTCTTGATATCACATTAATTTGAGCATTCCAATCTTTATACAAAGGCTCTAACATACTAAATTGCTCTAGTTGAGTTTCTGTTAAATCTGGAAAATAATTGGTGATAATTTTTATGGATGGTTTCATTCTTTCTTTACAATGATGATAAGCTATATCTTATCTTTTTTATTTTGCATTAACTTATAAAGCTGCTCTCTAGCTCTAAACAATTGTGCTTTTACAGTTCCTAAAGGTAATTCTGTTTCTGTAGCAATTTCATCATAAGAAAACTCTCTAAAATAACGTAATACTACTAATTCTCTACAACGTGGCTTTAATTGATTAACAATTTCACGCATTATTCTAATCTTTTGTTTTCTTACATAACGTTCTTCTGGATTCAGATTTTCCGATTTTATTTCGATACTCATAGAACCTCCATCACCATCATCAATCGTTTTATCAATAGAGAATGTTACCATTTTTTTCTTTCGAATAAAATCGATGCAATTATTAGTTGCTATTCTAAACAACCAAGTACTAAAAGCATAATTAGGAACATATTGATGCAAACGATTAAATGCTTTTCCAAATGCTTCAATCGTCAAATCATCAGCATCATCCCTATTTTTAACCATTTTTAGCATCATAAAAAAAATAGAATCTCGATATTTTCCCATCAATTCAGCATAAGCACGCTCATCTTTTTTGTCTCTAGCTCTACAAACTAGCACAAAATCAATTTTTGCTTTTGGTGATAAATTTGAGTTTAATTCCATTTCGTTTTTTTTATAATCAAATTTGAAAGTACTAAAAATGGATTAAAAACCATAAAAAATATTTCATAAATAGGTGAAAGTAACACTAAATCCTTTCCTCCTATTTTATTGCTCGATAGCTTAAAAATAAGCATTTGTATTAGACATCTTAATATAAACACCCCAACTATTAGATGAACAGGCCTAACCTTTATGACTAACAACACAAACAACCCTATAAAAAATAATTGAGATAATTGCAGCAACCCTAACATAAATTGATGTTTAGACTTATAATGCGAACCTGTTAAAAATGTCGTTTTTTCTGTCTAATCCAACTTTTATAAGTTGTTTTTGCATTAGAAATAGTGTGCGCATTTTTATCAATTATAATTTGAGTGTTTCTTTTATTGGCCACTTCATTTATAAATAAATCATCATCACCAGATAAAATATGTTGATGGGATGCAAAACCTTTATTCTTAAAAAATAATTGCGTTTGGTACCCTAAATTTCTACCAACACCCATATAAGGAAGTTTTGCTTAGGCAAAAGACAAATATTGCAAGGCAGTATAAAATGTCTCAAACCGAATCAACTTATTCAATAATCCTTTTTTACGCTCGTAAGCTCCAAAGCCTAAAACAATTGTTTTTTTATTTGAATATTGACTCATCAATTTTATCCAATGTTTTGATGCAGGTTTACAATCTGCATCTGTTAACAAAACATTATTATACTGAGCAGCTTTTATTCCTAATGTTAATGCAAATTTTTTGCTTCCATAAAATCGATCTGTATCGGGTACATTTACAATTTTTAAGTCATTATACTGTAAAGAAAATGCTCTTAAAACATCGCTTGTATCATCTACAGAATTATCATTTACCACAATTATTTCAAATTTTGAGTATTGCTGATTAAGATATAAAGGTAAAAAATCCAATAAATTATCTCTTTCGTTTTTAGCACAAATAACTACCGAAATTGGCTCTATCGCTTCTTGCAAAGCTTTAGGTTTAAAAAAAGCTAACCTCGAAAAAATGAAAATATAGAAAAACAATTGAACTATAAAACTTCCCAAATAAATGGCAATAGTATAATCTAACCAATTATTAAACGCTATAAATTTTATCAATTCTGTAGTATCCATTTCTCATCTCAAATGTAATGGGTTACTTTATGCTAAATAACTATCTTTGACCAAGTTTTTAAAACCAAATAGTTAATATCATAAATGGATTTCAAATTAGAGAAAAAGGACCCTCAATCTAAAGCAAGAGCTGGAGTAATAAAAACAGACCATGGCGAAATAAAAACGCCTATTTTTATGCCTGTAGGAACTGCTGGAACTGTAAAAGGAGTACACCAAATTGAGCTTAAAGAAGATGTTAAAGCTCAAATTATTTTAGGAAACACCTATCACTTATATTTACGACCAGGCATGGAAATTATGGAAAAAGCAGGAGGCTTACATAAATTCATGAATTGGAATGGTCCAATATTAACTGATAGTGGAGGATATCAAGTTTATTCTTTATCTGGAAGAAGAAAAATTAAAGAAGAAGGGGCAACATTTTCATCTCACATTGATGGTTCTAAACATTTATTTACACCAGAAAACGTAATGGATGTGCAACGAACTATCGGTGCAGATATTATTATGGCTTTTGACGAATGTACTCCCTACCCTTGCGATTATAGATACGCCAAAAACTCGATGCACATGACTCATCGTTGGTTAAAAAGGTGTTGTGATAGATTTGATTCAACAGAAGATAAGTATGGATATTCTCAAACCTTATTTCCAATTATACAAGGAAGTACGTATAAAGATTTAAGAGTACAATCTGCTGAAAAAATTGCTTCTTTTGAACGTGAAGGAAATGCAATTGGTGGCTTATCGGTTGGTGAGCCTGATGATGAAATGTATGAAATGTGTGAAATTGTTACCGACATTTTACCAGAAGATAAACCTCGTTATTTAATGGGAGTTGGCACACCATTAAATATCCTTGAAAACATTGCTTTAGGTATTGATATGTTTGATTGTGTTATGCCAACCAGAAATGCAAGAAACGGAATGCTTTTTACACAAAAAGGAACAATAAACATTAAAAATAAAAAATGGGAAGACGATTTCTCACTCTTAGACTCTGATGGAACAAGTTATGTTGATAGCTACTATTCTAAAGCTTATTTAAGACATTTGGTCATTTCTAAAGAAAGGCTAGGAGCGCAAATTGCAACACTACACAATTTAAGTTTCTATATGTGGTTAGTTACTGAAGCTCGTGAACAAATTTTAGCAGGAACTTCTTACGATTGGAAAAAGAAAATGG
>JAESTF010000313.1 GCA_016763795.1 Flavobacteriales bacterium | reverse complement strand
TTTTAACATAACTATCTAATAAACCTTCTTTTTTCGAAATTTGGATAATTACTTCGCCATCCTTAATAAATAAAATTCCATCTTGTGGAGTAGCACAGATTGCCATAGTATCAGTTGAAAAAATATCCAAGCATTTAATTGACTTTTCTTTATAAAAAACTACTGTATCTTTTCCGTTTTTATCAATGCGATGTAAAACACCATAATTGGTATATAAAATATCTTTTGATAAAGAAACATAACCTACCGTTTTACATCTAAACTGTTTTTTTGAATATTTCCACCATTTAGTTCCAGAGCCATTTTTCAGCCAATTAATATGATTTAAACCTTTACCAACTTTAAGTAATCCTCTAGAGGTTGCCAACAATTTTGTATCTTCATCTACCTTTTGTACATCTTTTAAGGAAGCCAAATCTCCATTAGTTTTACTACCTAAATGCTCCTGGGATAACAACCCTTTATTTACCTTATTAAAATCGAAATTGGCATCATAAAAAACTTTACCTCGTGCAATTAATATTGACTCCTTATTGGGACCGTTATTAATAATTTCCAACTCTTTAGTTTGATCTATTTTATCTTTTATCGAAGTGTTTATTTTACTATTAGGAATACTTGCAATACCTTCTAGTTGTCCGAGCATAGTTTTATATTCAAAACAATTAATGTTTGGTATTACAATTATTCCGTGACCAAATGTCCGTAAAAAAAATGTACCATCTTCTGATACCGAAATAGTAGAAATAAAAATATTATTAAAATACTTATCTGAGAGAAAAAACCTACTTCCATTTTGTTTTAATTGGTCAATCCCTTTTCGATCTGAAAGAAGCCAAACATTTCCGTCTTCAGTTTGTTGAACCCTTACTCTTTCTGCTGAAATTCTATATTGTTTATTTAACGTATAATCTGATAAAAGACCATCTTTGGATAATCCGATTAATTTACCATTAAAATAAGCTGGAAAGTCATATGATGAAGATATAAAGCTCCTATTCTTTGAGCTCTCTAATAATTTTCTTTTCCCATTTATTAATTGGTATATATTTGTCTTTATTTCTGAAGGCAAAAGAATAGCTTTAGGATTAAGCCCATTAATTAAATGAGTAAAGTCATTTTTAGTAGCTATTTCTTCCCATTTACCACCTTTAAACCTTGCCAAAAAACCTGCCCTTAAAATTATATTGTCTTTATCATCAAATACAAAATCAAGCCCAAATTTATTAAGATAGTTTTTTGGAATTTTGGTATAAACCTTAAGGGTATCGTTTGCTAACTTAAATATCTCACCTTTTAACGTAGTACAATACAAATTATCTTTGCTATCTAACCTTAAAGAGAATAAAGAACTAAAATTTTCTTTAGCTTCAAAAGGAACTGGTACAAATTTACCATTCTTATAAACATACAAACCATAATTAGTAGCTGCATAAAGCAATCCGTTAGGATGATGTTTTAAAGAATAAACATGTGTGTTAGCAAACTCACTTTCGCCTATAAAAAAGTGTGCAGGGTTCTGACAAAAACTAGTAAAAGAGATTAGAAAGAAACAATAAAATAGAAGATATTTTTTTATACGCTGCACTATTTAAAGCTAAACAATTTGTGTTTCAAAAGCCTCTAACCTTGTTCGAGATATTTTGGCTGTTAAATTATTAGACAAAGTTAACGTAAGTTCTGTTTTGTTGATGGCTTTAATATGGTTTAAATTGATTAACCAACCTCTATGCGAGCGAAAAAATCCATCTTGAACTTCTAATCTTTCCTCAAAATATTTTAGGTTTTTACTAATAACAACAGGCTTATCGTTTGGCTGATAAATTTTACAATAAGAACCCTCTGCTTCTATTGCTATAATCTTATTAATCTCAAGAACTCGTCTATCTCCTAATTCTGGAATTACAATTTTTTTATACTCTTTGTTTTTTATTGAATTGAGTAATTCTTCATATTCTTCTTTTGATTTTTCCTGTCCCACTTTAATAGCAACTCTTTCTACAGCATCTACCAACCTTAACCTATCTACAGGCTTTACTAAATAATCTATCGCATTTAATTCAAAAGCCTTAATTGCGTAATGATCAAATGCTGTAACAAAAATAATTTCAAACGTTATTTCATCAAAAAACTTTACCAATTCATAACCAGCATAGTTTGGCATCTGCACATCTAAGAAAACAACATCTGGCTGAACCTCCTTTATCTTTTCTACTGCAGATAACACATCTACACATGTTGCTATTACCGAAACATTTGGGCAATTTCGGTCTAACAACGTATTTAATACATCTCTTGCACGTTGTTCATCATCTACAATTATTGCCGTTACTTTATTCATAAGCTAAAAGTAATTAGATCTTAAAGAATAAACTCTACTTACTTTGTGAAAAGCATTTTGGGTTTGTGAAAGAAAGTTTCACACTGATATAACCTGCTAAGAATCAAAAAAATCTTTTTGTTTCTTTTTAGTTACGATAAGTATCCAATCAAACTTATTCTCTTATAACTCTAGTTAATTAATTTATAGATTAATAACATCACCATTACAACCTACTTCCTATTACAATAACATCATCAATTTGTTCGTGAGGCCCCATCCAGTTAATAAATTCAGCCTCCAGTTTTAATTTTTGCTCTTCCATTGATAAGTCATTTATAGAGACTAAATATTCTTTAAATCTCTTATATCTATATTTTTTTCCTTTTTCGCCACCAAATTGATCTACATAGCCGTCAGAAAACAAATAAACAATATCCCCCGAGTTCAATTGTATTCGATGATTAGTAAAACTTAATGTTTCTTCTACATGATTTCCAATTGAAAAACGATTTGCTTTTACATCATAAAGATTTAAACCTTTTTCGGATGTATAGACAGGGTTTAATTCTTTTTTGTCACCAGATTTTAAACTATGTTTACTAACAATATATAAAGGATTATAAGCTCCAGCATATTCTAATACTTTACTCTTTTTATCAAAGCAACAAAGAGCTATATCCATTCCATCTCTTACATTCTCAGCACTATCATCATCTTTTTTTAACATGTTTGCTACACCTTTATTTAATTCATCTAAAATTTTTGAAGGTTCAGTTATTCCATACTCTCCAACAATCTTATTCAATAAATTATAACCAACAATACTCATAAATGCACCAGGAACACCATGACCGGTACAATCAACAGCTGCAAACCAAGATTTATCACCTTTTGTTACTAGCCAATAAAAATCTCCGCTTACAATATCCTTAGGTTTAAATAAAATAAAAGTTTGACTTAGCTCTCTCGTGAACCTTTCATTGGATGGTAAAATTGCATCTTGAATTCGTTTTGCATAAGTAATACTATCAGTGACATCTTTATTTTTCACTTTCAATTTTTTTTCTATTACTTTTCGTTTGGCAATCTCCTTTTTTAGCGATTTATTCCATTGTAAAATGATAATAAATATTATCAAGATAATTAACCCAATAATAACCGTGTACTTTTTAACCTTTTTTGTATCTACACCAAATTCATACCTCACTTTCATCCATTTTTGAAGAATGGCATCACGTTCTTCATATTTAATATTGTCGAATACTTTTTGACATATAGTTATTAACTCAGGCCAGTCTTTACGAGCTGCTAAAGCAATATGAGTTTTTTCATACTCGGTTGGTGCGGCTATTTTTAGGTTAGTATAACCTATATGTTCTATATAGTAACTTACTACCACTAAATTCCCAACAAAAGCCTCTGCTTCTCCCAAACTAACAGCTCTAATAGATGCCTCAACACTCTCTTTAAAATCAATTGTAATTTTGGGGTAATCTCTGGATATTATCTCTCCTGTATAATAATTTTTTGGAAGAGCTATTTTCTTACCTGCTAAATCTTCTAGTCCTCCAACAAAATCACCGTCTTTTCTAGTAACAATTACCATAGGAGAAGACACATAAGGTTTGGTGAAATTCAGGTATTCTTTCCTTTCTTCTGTTATTCCTGCACAGCATGTAAAATCTATTTCTCCCGATTTTAATCCAAGAACTGTTTCATCCCAATTAATATCAGGAATTGGATTAAAATCAATACCAGTTTCTCTTTCTAGAATTTTAACATAGTCTCCTATAATACCTGAGTACTCCCCATTTTCGTAAATTTCGAAAGGCAACCACTTTGGTTCATAGCCGAAATTAATTACGGGATGTTTTTCCATCCAGGCTTTTTCTTGTTCAGAAAATTGAATTTTTTGGGCAGTAGAATTAAGGAAGAATAGATGAAAAATTAATAAACCTAAAAATTTATATGAAGTACTTAAGCTATTTTTTAAAAGTATTAGCACATTGCAATTTAATAAAAAACAGACTACTATCAAAGAAAACATTTTCAACATCACTTACTTTAAAAGTATTATTAGTACTATATTCTGTGATTCTGATTCTTTTTAGTTACGATAAATATCCAACCAAACTTATTCTCTTATAACTCTAGTTAATTATTTTATAGATTAATAACATCACCATTACAACCTACTTCCTATTACAATAACATCATCAATTTGCTCCAAATCCCCTTGCCATTTGGTAAACGAATCTGTAAGTATTTTATGCTGTTCTTCCATATTCTTATCATTTATAGAGAGTAATAATTGCTTAAATTGTTTGTAACGGAATTTTTTACCTTTTGGCCCTCCAAATTGATCTGCATAACCATCAGAAAATAAATAAACAGTGTCTCCTTTGTTTAATTGAAATGAATGCTTTAAAAACTCTTGAGTTCCTTCAGAATAACTCCCAATTGGAAATCTATTTGCTTTTATCTCGTATAACTTTAATCCTTTATCATCAGTCATATTTGGCTCTATATCATTTCCATTTATAACATCTAATTTTTTATCACTAATAATGTATAATGGATTGTACGCTCCAGCGTACTCTAATACTCCTGTTTTCTTATCAAATGTGCAAAGAGAAATATCCATACCATCTTTAATAGTATCTGAATCTAATTCTTGACGTAAAGTATCTGAAACTCCTTTATTCAATTCATTTAAGATTTTATGTGGTTCTGTAGTCCCATACTCACCTACAATTTTATCTAACAAATTATATCCTACAATACTCATAAATGCTCCGGGAACGCCATGTCCCGTGCAATCTACTGCAGCAAATAACGATTTATTATCTTTATTCTTACGTTCTAACTCTTTACTTTGCTGAACTACTTCTTCCGTTCGTTCTTCAACTTTTTCTTCTAATATTGCTTTTTCTTTTAATAGATTTTTTTCTCTAACCTTAACAAATCCTATTACACCAACAATCAATAAAATTACAATTAAAATTAAAAACCAAGGTCGCTGCCATAAGGGTGGAATAATTTGAAAACTATATGTAACAGGTACTTCATTCCATATTCCATTGTTGTTACTTGCCTTTACTTTAAAAATATACTTACCTGGTGGCAAAGGGGAATATGTAACAAAATTCTGTTGGGTTGGTTGCCTCCAATCCTCTTCCAGTCCTTCAAGCATTACCTTATAATAAACTTGATCTGGATTAGTTAAACAAATACTTGAATAACTAAAAACAATAGATTTCTCTTTGTAACTCAATTCAAGGTTATCAGACATTAATCTATTTTGAAGATTAACAGTTAAGTTAGAAATTTGAGTTAATGGCTCTAATGAATTAACTGTCTCATCATTAATATTAAGTTTTACAACTCCTTTTATAGTTCCAAACCATAAATTACCATCCTTATCTTTATATGTTGCGTTTTGTTTTGGTTCTATTCCTACATACCCTATCTTATCAGAAAACGAATAAAAACGATCTTGCTTCACATCATATTTATTTAACCCTCTATTAGATCCAATCCACACATTAAAGTTATCATCAATGTTTAACAAAGAAATATAATCGGACAACAAGCCATTATTTACATTATATTCTTTTATAATTTTCTGACCGTCAAACACTAAAATGCCTTTGCCTTCTGTTCCTATCCATAAGTTACCTAACCTATCTTCTATGATAGCTGTTGGTGTAATTTTGCGTTTTAAATCAATTTTAGTAATTGTAGCTCCATCTATTTTAGTAATCCCTTTACCCCTTGCTCCAACCCAAACTACATTTTTAGAATCGGTAAATATTGTTGAAATATCGTTTCCTGCTAAACCATTTGATTGTGTTAATCTGTCTATTTTTTGATTATTTATTTCATAATAAACTAATCCATCAGTTGTTCCTACCCATAAATTATTTGATTTATCTATATCCAATGCTGTAATTAGAAGTTGGCTCATATTTGAATTAATCAAATAATTCATATCAAACCTGTCACTTTCTACATTAAATTTCATCACTCCACCATTCCAAGTGCCTATCCAAATATCATTATTTTTATCTTGTTTAATGTATCGAACATCATGATAAGATAGTCCTTGTTCTTTAGAAAATGACTTAATCAATTTCGCATCTTTAAACACTGAGATCCCTTCATTAGTACCAAACCAATCTCGTCCTTTATCATCTCTTAATATAGACCATACTTGTTCATTTATTAAACCATTCTGAACTCCATAAGAAACAAATTGTTTTCCTTTATAAACAAGTAAGCCTGTTTCTTTTGTTCCAATCAATATGTTTCCTTCTCTATCTTCTTTGATACAACGAATATTATTATCTCTAAGGCCTTTACTTTTGTTAATAGTTAACAATCCTTCGTTATTGATTTTAGTAACCCCTCCTCCCCAAGTTCCTACCCAAACATTTCCTTTTGAATCTTCATTTATTGTGCTAATCCAATTAGAAGCTAGTCCATCTAGTGCATCATATATCTTTAAGTTTCCTGATTTTTTTTCAAAATGATACAAGCCTCCATTATACGATCCAAACCATTGATCTTCATTCTCAGATTCAAACATACATGTGATTTGAAAATATGCAGGCATATTACTTACCTTATAAAAACTAAAATCATTCTTTTGATAGTTATAATTTTTCACTCCTACATCAGTAACAAAGTAGATATTTCCATTTTTAAGTTTTGTAATTTGAAATACAATATCACTCAATCCTTCTTGTCCCTTATATTGTTTAAAACGAACCTTAGCTTTATCTTTTGTATAAGGGTTTAATATTTTTATAACTCCTTCACCAAAAGAACTAACCCATAAATTCCCTTCACTATCTGCAGCAAAGGATGTAATATCTGCACTCATACTAAAAAAAGTTTCTATTTTTCCACTATAAAATCTAGAAATACCACCATTAGCATGACCTAACCAAACTGCTCCTAAAGTATCTATATAAATAGCTTTAACAGCTCCATCCGCTAAACCATCTTCTGTAGTATAATTTATTACTTTTATTCCATCAAAACGAGACAAACCACCAGCTGTACCCAGCCATAAAAACCCAAGATCATCTTGCTCTATACAATATACACTTGATTGTGCCAAACCTTCTTTAACACTATAATTGTCAAAGTGATATGTTTGAGAATTAACAGTAAATGTTAAAATCAAAAAAATAGCCGACAAGATTAATTTCTTGAAAGCTATTTTAAAATATTCCAATTTCATTGTGTTTTTTTAATTTTGAGATTGCTCCATTGTGCTACACTCGTCTCGCAAACACACATTGCTTCAGTCTTATTTTTTCATAAAGAAAAAAGTTCCATTTTCATCCTCTAATCCAGCAATTTTACCAAATTTAGGTTTTTGTTTTGTTCCTCCTTTACTTACAGCTGTTTTCACTTTTTCAACAATTATTTCTATCGGAATACAAGAATTAGGATTACTATTTAACGTATTAGCAAAGGTTTTAGTAAACTGTGAATTATCAGAAGCTAATTCATAACCAGCCGAAGAAAACACTTGTGAAGATTTAAATTTTGTTGCTTGCCAATCATTGCAACTTCTATCTTTAGGTGTAGAACGCATTGCTTGATAAAATGATGGGCCAGACTCACAAGCATCAGTTATGACTAGCGTATGTGTTATCATTTTTGAATAGGATTGCATACTTGCCTTTAAGTTATTAATATTAAAATAAGAAAATTCATCATCCCGTTTTGCGTCAGTAGGTATCCAATAACCTGATTCATTAATAAACTTACCATGCCCAGCATACCAAACCAATAACGATTTTACTTGATTACTTCTAACTAAATCTCTCAACTCAATTGAGAAAAAACGCTCTAACTGTGCTTTCGTCATATTCTTTTTATGCACGATATTATGAATTTTATACTTTGCAAAAGCAGACTTCATCATTGTAACATCTTTTGTAGGGCCTTCTAAACTTGCAAATGAACTATACTTCTCATTTTCAATAAAAACTACCCATGTTTTACCCATTGGATTATCAGCAAGTAATGCAATATTTTCTCTATTAATAATGAATTTCTTTTCTACTTTATTTCCATACTCATCTTCTGCTGTAATTGTAAATCCATCTTTATTTTTAATGTTAATTGTTGCCGAAAAACTAGGATTCTTCTCTTTCAAAATAAAACTAGCAGTTGCTCCTTCAATAAAAATACTTTTTATTAAACTTTCATCATTCATTTTTCCTTCAACATACAAAGTTGGTGCATCATCATCTAAATAAATTGTTCCGTCATCAGAAGCATATGGAGCCATAAGTTTTACAATAGGAGCATTAACTTCCGTTTCTAAAATTTTATAATTCCATGTTTCAGAATTCTGATATGCATCAAAAGCAGTAACATTTAACATATCCAACTCTTTTATATTGAATTCCAATTCAAAAACCGGATTTAATGAATCTTTGTTAAAAACTGCATCTTTCCCATTAATCTTAATAAATTCAATTTTACTTTGATCTTTTATTTGTCCTTTAATAGTATACAGTAATGATCCTTTTGGAATAGAAACCACTCCTTCTTTTGACGAAATAGGGTTTATCATTACAATTTCTGGATTATTACTTTCTTTATTTAATTCATAAAGTCTTTTTTTAGCGTCATCATAAAGCTTCATAGCTCTACCATCATATGGAGATAGTTTTTTAAGCTGTTCATAATCTTTAATTGCTGATTTATAATCAGAGTTTTTCTCATATGCTCTTGCCCTTTGGTAATAGGCAAAGTAATCTTCCTTATTTAACAAAATAGCCTTTGAATAATCTTGAATTGCATTCTGAGTTTGACCTAACTCTATATACATTTCAGCCCTTAACAAATAATACTTAACTTCATCTGTATATGAAATAACTTTTGAAACATCATCTATCGATTTCTGAAAATTAAGATCTATCTTAAATATTTCTGACCGAACTAATAATGCTCTAATATTTTTCGGTTCTAATAAAATTGATTTATTTGCTGCTTCTAAAGCTTTAACTGTATTCCCTAATTTTAAATTGGCATGCGCCATTCCTATAAGTGTCCCTACTTTTTTAGAATCATAAAATTTAGACCTACTAAAACTATACACAGCATCTTTATATAGCATTAAGCTATCTTGAGCTACACCTAAATTGTAATATGAATCAGCAGATTTAGCTTTTCCTACTGCTAATTTACCAGTTTCCACAGCTTCTTTAAATTGTTTAATTGCAATGTGAGCATATAACTTAGTTTTATAGGCCTCTAACATTTTTTTATCACGTTCAATAGCTATTCCTAACGAAACAATTGCATTAGTATATTTTTTTAATTTAAAATATGTTTTCCCTAAATTATTATGGTAAGTCGCCATTTTAGGTTTAACTTCTGTTGCCCCTTTAAAATCAGCAATTGCTTTATCTAATTCATCAGTAAATTGATAAGATAAACCTCTTAAATTTAACGCTCTATCGTGATCTTTTTTTAGTTCTAAAACCTTTGTAAACGACTCTATAGCTGATTTATATTCTTTTTTATTGTAAGAAGTTTCTCCAGATCTATAATGTGCAAAATAAGCTTGTGAGTATGCACCAAAATTTAGGAGCAACAACAGGGATAATAATTTTATTTTTTTCATAATCAATAACTTAAAAAAAGCTCATTTTATAATTACAAGCCTTCGTCAAAGTTATGTTTAATTTCGATGAAAAAGTATTTTATCAAGACAAAACTAACAGTTTAAACTATCTTGACCGTACTTTCGTTTTCTTAACTATTGTTTAATTTAATACTTGATAATTTAAACAATGAAATTTATCCAATCCTGCAATTATTGGAACAAGGCCAAAAGTGTATTTTAATACTGCTCCTACTATTACTACATTCTTTTCCATTTTGTTATTTTAAATATTAATAATCTATGTTCATTCTTTAGATATGTTTTTGAAAAAAAAGTTATACTAAATTCCTTTATTATTGGAATAAAAAAGCTCCACTGAGATATATCTCAGTGGAGCTTTAAACTAAAACAGTATACTTCTTATCTTGCAAAAATTCCTAATATCACAAAAGTAGTTGGATCAACAACGTTTATATTTTGTAACGGATCATGCACAACCAAAAACCCATCATAAACCGTTGTTAATTCTAAAAGTGTTTTTGTAGACATTTGAAAACCGCTTGCACTAGAACCATTTCCCATAATTTGCTGAATAAACACATTTGAATTAGGAGATTCATTGTATGGTGTCCCATTTGGTGTTGTTGTAGCATCTGCAGCATCATGAGAATGTACATTGTAAGTTTCTCCGCTAATTGTATTTTTTAATGTTACTGTTACCTTAGTCATCCCGCCAGGCTGTTCTTCTAACAATATAGTAGCTGACAATGTATTACTATGCGAACCAACATAAGAAAACCCAGGAGAGACTTGCCCTGTATTGAACATATAATCATAACTTCCAGACTGTAAGTCCACTGACTCCGGTATAGTAGACTCTGGAATTGGAGAATCCTCATCTTTACTGCAAGAACTAACTCCTACAACTATTAATAATACTAAGGTTGATTTTGTTAAAATGTTTTTAAATTTCATAATCTTTTTTTTATGTTAAACTAATTGGTTTATATTGTTCATTAGATAAGCCTATGAAAAAAAAGTTACAAAATTTTGTAACTTTTTTTATTTCCTTCTATCTAATATAAAAAGACAATTATGGAAGTAATAAGAATTAGTGATCGTACTAAATATCAAATAAGTGACTCTGATGTGGTTAAAAGAGTTCTTTCTGGCGAAAAAGAATTGTATGAAATACTAATCAAAAGAAACAACCAAAAACTTTATCAGGCAGTAAGAAGTTATATAAAAGATGAGACAGAGATAGAAGATATCATGCAAAATACTTACTTAAAAGGATATGAAAAACTTTATCAATTTAAGCATACAGCTACATTTATTACATGGCTCATAAGAATAGGAATAAATGAATCTTTAGCTAGATTAAAACAAAAAAATAATACTTACACCTTTACAAGTCAAACCTCCTTTTATGAAAATAATACTATTCTAGAAACTCCAGATACTACTCAAATGAATCCAGAAAAAAAGATAATTATTAAAGAAGCTAAACAACTATTAGAAAGTTCTATTGATGCACTAGAACCAAAGTACAAAACAGTATATGTACTTAAAGAAATAGAAGAAATGAGCATTAAAGAAGTTGCTAAATGTCTTAATATATCTAGCTCTAATGTTAAAGTTAGGCTTCATCGTGCAAAGAATATGCTTAAAGAGCAACTTTATGAATTAACAAACAATAAAGATATTTTCGAATTCGGTTTTAGCAGGTGCGATAGAATAACTGAACAAGTGATGAAAAATATTCTTTAAATTCAAAATAAAAATTTACCCAATAAACCTATATTTGTTTTTATGATTTATCTAACCAGAAGAGAACGTTTTAATGCTGCTCACCGATTATTTAGAAAAGAATGGTCTGATGAGAAAAACTATGAAGTTTTTGGGAAATGTTCCAACCCTAATTGGCACGGACATAATTACGAACTTTTTGTCACTATTAAAGGAGAAACAAATCTTGAAACTGGTTTTGTAATTAATTTAAAGCTATTGAGTAAAATTGTAAGAAAAAAAATAATCGAAAAAATAGACCACAAAAACTTAAATTTAGATGTCGATTTTATGAAAGATAAAATTACTTCGGCTGAAAACATTGCTATTTCAATATGGAACGAAATAGAATCTGATATAAACAACCTAGATTGCTTTTTACACTGTGTTAAAGTAGTTGAAACAGAAAACAACTTTATCGAATATTATGGATAAGGTTATTTTTTTTAGATAAACTAATTTATTAAAATGAAAGGATACGAAAAAATAGAAAAATACGATGAAGAAAAAATAGCTTCTTTATCAGAACATTATAAAAATGTAATTACCGACTTAGGTGAAGATATCACTCGAGAAGGACTAGAGAAAACACCAGAACGTGTTGCTAAAGCAATGCAATTTTTAACACATGGCTATGATTTAGACCCTACCGAAATTATAAAATCGGCTATGTTCACTGAAGATCATCATCAAATGGTTATTGTAAAAGATATTGAACTCTATTCGATGTGTGAACATCATATGCTGCCTTTTTTTGGAAAAGCACACATTGCCTATATTCCTAATGGAAAGATTGTTGGTTTAAGTAAAATCCCTAGAATTGTAGATGCTTTTGCAAGAAGATTGCAAGTACAAGAACGGTTAACCGATCAAATAAAAGATTGTATTAACGACACACTAAGTCCACTTGGTGTTGCTGTTGTTGTAGAAGCTCAACATATGTGTATGCAAATGAGAGGGATTCAAAAACAAAACTCTTTTACAACAACATCTTCCTTTGTTGGTGCTTTTGAAAAAGGCAGTACTCGTAAAGAATTTATCAGTTTAATTTCTAACAAATTAAGTTAATAATAAATTCATAGACTCTTTGTAAAATCCGCTTTTAAATTTTACTTTTGGTATTCTTAAAAATTAAAAAGTTATACGATAAGATATGAGCGTATTAGTAAATAAAAATTCAAAAGTTATAGTTCAAGGATTTACAGGTGGTGAAGGAACATTCCACGCAACCCAAATGATCGAATATGGAACAAATGTAGTTGGAGGTGTAACTCCAGGAAAAGGTGGTCAAACACATATAGATAGGCCTGTTTTTAATACAGTTGAAGATGCTGTAAAAGAAACTGGAGCAGATGTTTCAATATTATTTGTACCTCCTGCATTTGCTGCAGATGCAATTTTAGAAGCTGCAGATGCTGGGATTAAGGTAATCGTTTGTATTACTGAGGGTATCCCCGTAAAAGATATGATTCCTGTAAAAGCATATTTAGCTGATAAAGAGTGTAGATTAATTGGACCTAACTGTCCAGGAGTTATGACTCCAGATGGTGCTAAAGTTGGTATTATGCCAGGCTTCATCTTTAAATCAGGTAATATTGGTATTGTTTCTAAATCCGGAACATTAACGTATGAAGCAGCTGACCAAGTTGTGAAAGCTGGATTAGGAATTTCTACAGCTATCGGAATAGGTGGTGACCCAATCATTGGAACAACAACTCAAGAGGCTATTGAATTATTTATGAATGACCCAGAAACTGCTGGAATTGTTATGATTGGAGAAATTGGCGGAAACTTAGAAGCGAATGCTGCTAACTGGATTAAAGCTAACGGAACTAAACCTGTTGTAGGTTTTATTGCTGGAGAAACTGCTCCTGTTGGTAGAACAATGGGGCATGCTGGAGCTATTGTTGGTGGCGAAGAAGATACTGCTCAAGCAAAGAAAAAAATCATGAGAGCTTGTGGAATTACTGTTGTAGATTCTCCTGCTGATATCGGTGAAGCAATGGCTAAATTAATGTCAGTAAACGCATAAAATAGTTATCAGTTGTAGATGGTGAATTGTCAGTATTATACTCAACTTTATAAATTTTTGAACTAAAATAAATGAAATTACTTGAAGGAAAAGTTGCTATTATTACTGGTGCAACAAGAGGAATTGGTAGAGGAATTGCTGAAGTTTTTGCAAAAAATGGAGCAGATATCGCTTTCACCTATGTTTCTTCTGATGAAAAAGCAAAAGATGTAGAAGAGAATCTTAAAAGCTATGGAGTAAAAGTAAAAGCTTATAAATTTAATGTTGCCGAATATGCAGCTACTCAGATTTTCATTGATGATGTAGTTAAAGAGTTTGGTAAAATTGATACGATTGTAAATAATGCGGGAATTACTCGTGATGGTTTATTAATGCGAATGAGTGAAGAAAACTGGGATGATGTGATGAATATCAATTTAAAATCAGTTTTTAACGTTACTAAATGTTCTTTAAGAACTTTATTAAAGCAACGTTTTGGTTCTATTATTAACATGAGTTCTGTTGTTGGAATTGAAGGTAATGGCGGGCAGTCTAATTATGCTGCTTCTAAAGCTGGTGTAATTGGGTTTACTAAATCTATCGCTCAAGAAATTGGTTCAAGAAACATTAGATGTAATGCGATTTGTCCTGGGTTTATCGAAACAGAAATGACTAAAGATTTAGACCCTGAAGTAATTAAAGGTTGGATTTCTGATATTCCAATGAAAAGAGCAGGGACAACAGAAGACGTTGCAAATGCAGCATTATTCTTGGCTTCAGATTTATCAAACTATGTAAATGGTCAAACATTAAATGTTTGTGGAGGTATCCAAACTTGATTCTAAATAAAATATTTATAAAGAAAGGTGGCTTCGGTCACCTTTTTTATTTTTAATAATAAATATAATATTTTTTAAAGGGAAACGTATGTATAAATCATATTTCATACATTAGCGCTCCTAACTTAGACTTACTTTTTTGAAAAATAACAAGTTAAATATTTTATTCCTTGCTTCTTGGTACCCTAACTCAAAATCTACATTAGCAGGAAATTTTATCCAGCAACATGCCATTGCAGTTTCAAAACATGTGAATGTAGCTGTTATCCATACTGTTGCCATTAAAGATCACGAAAAAATCACATAACGAAAGAATGGAATAATAATGTTTTCGAAGTAATTGTTTATTACAATAAAGCGAATTCAGCAATTCCTATTTTATCAAATTATCAAAAAACAAAAAACAGAAAAGTTGCACATATTAAAGGTTATGAAATTGCTTTACAAGAAATAGGTTCATTTAATTTAGTTCATTTAAATGTAATTTACCCTGCAGGATTATTTGCTTTATACCTTAATAAAAAATATAACCTCCCCTACATTCTTACAGAACATTGGACCGCATTTCAAAAACAGAAAAAGGAACCTTTCAGTTTTATTGAAAAATATTTCATCAAAAAAATAAGTCGCCAAGCAAAAATTATATGCCCTGTTTCTAATCACTTAAAAGAAACAATGCAGCAATTTGGTATTAAAAATAAATTCCAAGTAATTCCTAACGCTGTTAATACAGGTATTTTCAACTACAACCCTATAAAAAAGGTCAATAAAAAATGTAGAATCTTACACATTTCAAACTTAAAAAATGAACATAAAAACATTACCGGAATTCTTAATACGATAAAAAAACTAAGCGAAAAACGGTCTGATTTTATTATTACTATTGCTGGAGATGGCAATATAGAAAAGTATAAAAAAATGGCTATCAGCTTAGGTATTCCGGATGAAATCATTCAATTTGAAGGAAGAAAAACTTTAGAAGAAATTGCCGAGACAATAAATAAAAATGATCTTTTTTTACTTTTTAGCAACTATGAAACATTTTCTGTTGTTATTGCAGAAGCTCAGGTATGTGGCCTACCTATTATTTCGAGTAAATGTGGAGGTTTAACAAATGAAATAGCCTTAGAGGATGGCGTGCAGGTCCCTATAAATGATGAGCGTGAATTGTGTAATCAATTAAATTATTTAATCAATACTTTAGGTAAGTATGATAATATTAAAATTGCAAAAAAAGCAGCCAAAAAATATAGCTACGAATCTGTAGGTCAACAATTTTTTGAACTCTATAATACTATTTTAAAATAATTGAATACATTCTTTAGTGACATACTATCTTTTATATCTGATCTTAAAAATCGGAAAGGAGGCTATGTTTTTACAGCTATTATTATAAGTAAGTTATTGGGGTTTTTACTTTCAATTTTTGTAATTAAGACTCTAACCACAAGCGACTACGGACTTGTTTCTTATGCTTATAACATTATTAGTTTTGTAGCTCCATTTGCCGGATTTGGCATATTTCAAAGCTTAAGTCGTTATGGTCCGTTACAAAATTCTCAACAACAAAAGAAAACATTATTTAATTTTGTGTTAAGTCGAGGTGTAATTACATCAATAATTCTTACTACAATAATCATTTTATTTTCAAGTCTATTAACTATTTCACTCCCCGAAAGCCTTAATTACCTTATGATTGTTAGTTTTTTAATCATTTCTCACTTCATTTTTGAGATGATAAAAATACATTATAGAATATATAACATCAATAAACTCTTTGCTTATTTAGAAATAAGTAACAGCATCATTCTACTTATCTTAGGGACTATTCTAACATTCTTTTATGGAGGTTCTGGTTATCTTATATCAATAGTTATTAGCCCTTTAATAATTTCTATTTACATTATTATTAAATATGGATTATTAAAACAAATTACTAAACATAATTACTCTAAAACTTATAAAAAATCTCTTTGGGTTTATGGACTTTACACGAGCCTTGGGGGATTAACTTCTCAACTTATTTTTTCTATTGACATTTTAACCATTGGGTTTCTTATTCACGACCCAACAAAAGTAGCTTTATATAAAGCTGCAAGTTTAATTCCTTTTGCCTTACTTTTTTTACCTACAGGAGTTATGAAAACTGATTTAGTAAAAATTACACAGAACTATCAAAACAAATCTTATTTAAAAAAGTATGTCTCTAATTATTTAAAGTTATTCCTTATAATTTCAATAGGAACATTCATTTCCTTATACTTTTCATCTTCATTAATCATGTCCTTTTTTGGTGCTGAATATATTGAAGGCGCTCAATTAATTCCTGTTTTTGCATTTGGATTAGTAGGAGCTTTTCTTTTCAGGACACCTTTTGGAAACATTATAACTTGTGTAGGATGGGCCAAAACAAACACGATTATTTCTATTATTACGTTGTCATTAGATATTGTGTTAAATATCTTTTTTGTTGAAAAATATGGCATCATTGGAGCAGCATACTCTACCACATTATTATTGTGGTTTGCTGGCTTGGTGTCATTCATTGCTTTCAAAAAATACTTAAATACATTGGATTAATCTTCATAAAATTTAATCACCTTTGGTGCTATGTCAAAAATTGGTAAACTAATAACAGGAATTCAATTACTCATCAAAAACCCTTATTTAATTAATAAAGTGATTGATGATTCAACGATTCTTAAAAATGTTGTTTTGAATAAAAACCCACATCTAAAAGATGGTTTTCCAATGTTGGACTTATGTGATGTCTTACCTGATTTTAATGAAACCATTACTCCCTTTTCTTTTTTAAATGGAGGTTCTCTTATTACCGATTTAGTATTATTAAAAGGACTTACTAAACAAAACAATGATTGTACTTACTTTGAAATTGGTACTTGGAGGGGAGAGAGTGTTGCTAATGTTTCTAATCATGCTAAGACCTGTTTTACTTTAAATTTACCTAATGAGGATTTAAAAGAAATGGGATGTAATCAAGAATATATAGCACAACAAGGCTTCTATTCTAAAACCATAAAAAATGTTACTCATTTAAAAGGTAACTCTTTTGATTTTGACTTCTCTCCTTATTATAATAAGTGTGATGTGATTTTTGTTGATGGAGATCATCATTATGAGAGTGTTTTAAATGATACTAAAATTGCTTATCAATTATTAAAAGATGAAAATTCAGTTATTATTTGGCATGATTATGCCCGTAATCCAGGTGAAATTCGATGGGATATCTTAAGAGGAATTTTTGATGGGACACCTCTAGAAAAAAGAAATAATTTATTTTGTGTTTCAAATACATTGTGTGCATTGTTTACCAATTCACCTACAAAAATTATCGATAGCACTAAAATAACCCCCAATAAAAAATTTAACGTAACAATAAAAGCTAATAAAATATAATTCCCAACTACTTTAACAAAGTAATATCCTCTACTCCTATGACTCTGTCTACCGTAAATCCTTCTGCGTAATCAGCATTAATATCTCTACCAAAATCTTCCATTCGTGCTTTTACAAAGTTGATGAACTTTTTACTAGAGATTGGTGTTTCTGGTAAATTTGAATCAGGATTATAAAACTGAGAGCTAAAAGCTAAAATTGCTTCCATTTTTTTATTAACATGCTCAGAAACATCCACAACAAAATCAGGTTTTAAAAAACGATCTTGAATGTAGTGGTAAACCGATTTCGGGCGCCATAAGTCTTGATTTTTTCCATTTAATTCAGTTCCTATTTTAATCAAACCCGAATAAAAACAAGATTCGGAGACCAACTCTGATGCTCTTCCATGATCAGGGTGCCTATCTTTTGGTGCATTACATAAAACTACATCAGGTTGGTATTTTCTTAAAATTTTAATAATTTCTATTTGATTTTCTTTCGTATTTCTAAAAAATCCATCTGCGAATCCTACGTTTTTTCTTACCGAAACACCTAATATCTTAGCTGAATTTTCAGCTTCAACTAATCTTAGCTCTCCGCTTCCTCGACTGCCTAATTCTCCTTTAGTTAAATCTAAAATGCCTACTTTTTTCCCTTGAGCAATGTGTTTTAAAATTGTTCCTGAACAACCCAATTCAACATCGTCTGGATGAACTCCTATCGCTAAAATATCTAATTTCATATGCCTTAATTTATTTCACAACTCACAATTCTGTCTTTCCCATTCATATCTTTTACAATATTAATGTTTTTAAATTCTTTATCTATTAAGAGCTGTTTTGTTGCAGCTCCATAATGTTCATTTATCTCAAAATAAAGTCTCCCTTGTGAGGTTAAATGTTTCAGAGAAAATTCAGCAATAGCATCGTAAAAAATTAATGGTGTTTCATTTTCTACAAATAATGCCAAATGAGGCTCGTAATCTAATACGTTTTTATGCATTAATTCCTTTTCCTTTTGGGTAATGTATGGAGGGTTGCTAACAATTACATCATAATCATTATGTCTAATATCTTGATTTTTCCAATCCAATATATCAACCTGGTTGAATTCAATTTCAAGCTTATTTTGCATGGCATTTCCTGATGCTATTTTTAATGCTTCCGAAGAAATATCATAAGCAACAACATTAGCTAAATTCATCTCATTCTTTAAAGCAATTGCTATACAACCAGTTCCTGTTCCAATATCAAGAACGTTTAAATGCTCCACATTTTCACTTTCCGAAATAATAAATTGAACCAATTCTTCTGTTTCTGGTCTTGGGATTAAAGTATGCTCATTTACTTTTAAAGGTAATCCATAAAATTCCCATTCTCCAATAATTTGAGCCAAAGGTATTTGTTCTTTTAGTAGTTCTATTACTCCTGTTATTTTTTGAAAATCTGAATTTACAAAAACTTCTTCTTTTCGTAAAATTAAATCAGTTCTACTTAGTCTAAAATAATGTAAAAACACAATTTTCATTATTTGATCTAACTCCGAAATGTCATAATTATTTTTAAGTTCTTCTTTAAAAAAATTTACTGCAGATGCTATAGTATTACTTAGTTTTTTCATTTTTATCAAAACTATTAAATTTTGATGGCATAAATTGTGTTACTAAATAATTATAATTTAATGTTTTAACTTTACTTCAATACTTTAAATATTGTTAAATTGCCATTTCAAACACAAAAAAATATGAAAAAAATACAACTATTTTTATCCTTTTCTTTTTTTTGCATTGCTACAATAAGCTTTGCACAAGATGAAGTAAACGTTGGTGATTCTACCGCTATAGACGTAATAAAATCTCAAGAATTCTATAACTCAGGAATTGAATACTTCAATTCAAAAGATTATAATAATGCTATTATTTATTTTGATTCTGCACTAACATTAATCCCAAACAACCAAAAAGCTTATTTTAATAGAGGATCTGCAAAATATCAGCTAAAAGATTATAATAATGCCATTGTAGATTTTAGTAAATCGATTGAATTAAGTCCTGATTCTAGTGAAGCTTATTATTTAAGAGGA
Source organism: Flavobacteriales bacterium (assembly GCA_016763795.1). GTDB lineage: Bacteria > Bacteroidota > Bacteroidia > Flavobacteriales_E > Vicingaceae. The sequence goes on along the minus strand of JAESTF010000313.1, from coordinate 8,973 downwards.
AGATCTTACCAAGAACAAAATAAAACTGAAGAATCTCTAAAAGATTATGATAACGCGATAAGAGTTAATAATAAAAATGCACAAGCATATTATTATAGAGGGGGTTATTTTTTTCTTGATGGAAAATATGCCGAAGCTATTAAAGATTATACTAGTGCAATAAAAAACAAACCAGGTTATGCCTATGCATACAATGATAGAGGCAGTGCTAAAAGACAAATAAAAGATTTAACAGGAGCTATAAAAGATTATAAAAAAGCCATTTTAATAGATAAAAATTTATCTTTTACCTATAACAATTTAGGAAGTGCTTTAAGAAATAACAAACAATATGATGAGGCTATTACTAATTATAATAAAGCCATTAAAATAAAAACTGATTATTATATTGCTTATAATAACAGAGGTATGGCCAAATTTGATAAAAAAGATTATGCTGGTGCAGCAAAAGATTATTCAAAAGCCATTCAACTAAAATCGAGTTATGCTTATGCCTATAATAATCGTGCTGCAGTAAAATACCAACTAAAAGATTATAAAGGTTCTGTTGCAGATTGTAGTAAAGCTATTATTATTGATGATAGTTATGCTGCTGCTTACTTAAACAGAGGTATCGCTAGAGAAATGCTAAGAGAACAAGATAAAGCTTGTGAAGATTGGAATAAGGCTGCTTCATTAGGATTGAAAAACGGAAAAAGTTTTGCACAACAAAGCTGTAATTAAACTAAGAAACTACTATTATGAAAAAATATATTTATCTATTTACTTTAATTTTCTTTGCGAGCTTAACGCAAGCACAAGACATCCCTTTCGATAAAAAACTATTTAAAGAAAGAAAAGATGATTTTAAGGCAGCTAAAAAAAATCTTGATGCAGGGAATGACCTTTTTGAAATATTCCCTAGCACATATATCGACATTAACGAAAGAGAATTCCTTGATAGAAAAATGAGCTATAGAGAAGCTTTACCTCTATTATTTAAAGCTAATAAGTTTAATCCAAATAATGCTGAGTTAAACTATAAAATTGGGAGATGCTACTTAATGAATGCCGTTTATAAAGACGAATGTATTCCTCATTTTTTAAAAGCTTTAAAATTAAACCCTAGCGTATCTAATGATTTACAATATCATTTAGGTATGGGATACCATTTAACAATGGAGTTTGATAAAGCTATTGCTGCGTTTAACAACTATAAAACAACCTTAAACTCTAAAAACCCAGCTGAATTAGAAGATGTTAATAAGCGTATTGAAGAATGTAAAACAGGGAAAATATTAATTGCAAATCCTAAAAGAGTTTTTATAGATAATTTCGGAAGACCTGTTAACGGAAAATATCCTGAATACGGGGCTATTATTTCTGCTGATGAATCTATAATGATGTTTACATCTAGAAGAAATACCTCTACTGGCGCTAAAAATTCAGATGTAATGGGCGGTTATGATGAAGATATTTATATTACAAAAAAAGTTAATGGAAAATGGACTGTTCCAGAAAATATGGGAAGTCAGATTAACACTGAAGGTCACGATGCGACAACTGCTGTATCACCAGATGCTCAAAGCATGCTAATTTATAAGGATACTAAAGGTGATGGAAATCTTTACGAATGTAAATTGGTAGGAAATAGTTGGTCAAAACCAAAAAAAATGAATAAAAATATTAATACAAAGCATCACGAATCTTCTGCTAGTTATTCTAACGATGGTAAAACACTTTATTTTGTAAGTAATAAACCTGGGGGATTTGGACACCATGATATGTACGTTACAAAATGGGATGACGCTTCACAAGATTGGGGGGAAGCTAAAAATTTAGGTCCTACCCTTAATACGAAATATAATGAAGAGGCAGTGTTAATTCATCCAGATGGAAAAACGCTTTATTTTAGTTCTCAAGGGCATAAAACAATGGGGAATTACGACATTTTTAAATCTACTTTAAAAGAAGATGGTAGTTGGAGTACTCCTGAAAATATGGGATACCCTATTAACACCGTTGATGACGATGTGTTTTTTGTAATTAATGCTAGTGGAAGAAGGGGATACTATTCTTCTTTTAAGGATGATGGCCACGGTGAAAAAGATATTTATATGATAACTTTCCTTGGCCCTGAAAAACCTTTTCAACTAAGTTCTGAAGATAACCTATTAGCAAGTATTGCAAAGCCTGTTAGTGAAAAAGTAATAGAGAAACAAATTGTTTTAGGTAAAAAAATAACCATTTTAAAAGGTGTTGTTAGCGATTGTAAAACAGGTAAACCTGTAGAAGCTACTTTAGAATTAATTGATATTGATGCCAATAAAACGTTAGCAACTTTTAAATCTAATTCTACCACAGGTAAATATTTAGTTTCATTACCTTCCGGTAAAAATTATGGATTAATTCTTAGAAAAGAAAATTATTTATTTCATTCAGAAAATTTTAACATCCCCGCTTCTGCGGCTTATCAAGAGGTTGAAAAAAATATTTGTTTAAAGAAAATAGAAATTGGAAGTGTAATTGTTTTGAAGAATATCTTTTACGATTACAACAAAGCAACATTACGTGATGCTTCTAAAAATGAATTAGACCGATTAACAAAATTATTAACAGAAAATCCTACAATTAAAATTGAGCTTTCGGCTCATACGGACTCTAGAGGTGGAGATTCTTACAATCAAAAATTATCGCAAAAAAGAGCTCAATCATGTGTTGATTACTTAATTGAGAAAGGAATTGCTACAAGCCGTTTAGTTTCTAAAGGCTATGGAGAAACCAAATTAATTAAATCTGATACAGAAATTGCTAAGCTTAAATTTAAAGAAGATAAAGAGGCTGCTCATCAAGAAAATAGAAGAACAGAATTTAAGATTATATCAAAATAGTATCAAGTTAAATGATTTTACTATATTTGGACTTTAAAATTTATAAATTATTACAATGAAAAAAGGAACAGTAAAATTTTTCAACGGAACTAAAGGATTTGGTTTTGTTGTAGATGCGGAAGACAGCACAGAATATTTTGTACACGTTAGTGGATTAATTGATGAAATTAATGAAGGTGACGAAGTAGAATTCGAATTACAAGAAGGTAGAAAAGGATTAAATGCGGTAAACGTAAAAATAGTTTAAGATTCTTCTTCACACTAAAAAATAAAAAGCCTCAACATATTGTTGAGGCTTTTTTTATACGTTTATTATTATTTACAACAAACTATCAATAATTTTCTCAATAGAATAACCATCTGCTTCAGCTTTATAATTTCTAACTATTCTGTGCCTTAGTATTGGTTCTGCAACAGCTTTTACATCTTCAATGTCAGGCGAATATTTACCGCTAATTGCAGCATGACATTTTGCTCCAATAATTAAATACTGTGATGCTCTTGGTCCTGCACCCCAACTTAAATAGTCATTTACCATACTAGATGCTAAGCTATTTCCGGGCCTTGTACTTGCCACTAATTTAACAGCATATTCTAATACATTATCCGCAACAGGTAATTGTCTAATTAATTTCTGGAAATAAACAATCTCATCTGCATCCATTATTTTATTAAGGTGAACTTCTTTATCTATTGTTGTGTTTTTCACAATTGATAACTCTTCATCATATGTTGGATAATCTACCCATACATTAAACATAAATCGGTCTAATTGTGCTTCCGGCAAGGGGTATGTACCTTCTTGTTCTATCGGGTTTTGAGTTGCTAATACAAAAAATGGTTCGGCTAATTTATATTGATGCCCTGCCGCAGTCACTGTTCGTTCTTGCATGGCTTCTAATAAGGCTGCTTGTGTTTTTGGAGGAGTTCTATTAATCTCATCAGCCAAAATAATATTAGCAAATAAAGGTCCTTTAACAAACTTAAAATTCTTGCTCTCATCCAATATTTCAGATCCAATAATATCCGAAGGCATTAAATCTGGTGTAAATTGTATTCTATTAAAATCGAGTCCTAATGAATCTGAAATAGTACTTACTAAAAGTGTTTTGGCTAAACCTGGTACACCAACAAGTAAACAGTGCCCCCTACTAAAAATAGAAATTAGTACTTTTTTAATTACTTCATCTTGTCCAATAATAATTTTACCTATTTCATTGGTTAATTCTTTATACCTACCGACAAAAGCATCTACTGCTTCTACTTCTGATTTGTATTGATTTTCTGACATATGTGGTTTTCTAAGAAACTAAAATTACAAAATAAGGTTTACTTCACCCAACTATTTTCAAAATGACATTTTTTATACTCCTCGTCTATCTTAATATATGTTTGTTTTATTTTCGCTTCAACCCATTTTTGAGTCGCTTTATTTCTTTTATCAGCCAAGGCTGCATTTTGAATTTTAGAATAATCTTTATCAAAAGAAGCCTTATGTGGCTCTGTTTTAGTTATTAATTTAATAATTCTATATCCTTTTTTCCCATCTCTAGATTGTGAAGGAACTGGTTTAAACACCTCTCCTACTTTCATCTTATCTATAGTGTAGAATACTTGAGGATTTACTTGATCTATATTGAAAATTGATGTTCCCGTTTGTGAATTCACAACCAGTCCTCTACTTTTTTTAGTTTGCTCATCATCAGAGTATTTAGCAGCTAATTCCTCAAAAGTCAATGTATCTGTTTCTAACAAATTGTAAACACTATCTGCCAACAGTTTCACTTTTGCTATTTGTTCCTCCTCAATTTTAACCTTTACTAAAAGATGTTTCACTTTAACTTTTTGACCTCTTCTCTCTACTAGTTGAATAATATGAAATCCAAATTCTGTTTCTACAATTTCTGAAACTGCTTTATTTTTTAATTTAAAGGCAACTATAGAGAACTCAGGAACTAACTCTGCTCGTCCCATAAAGCCTAATTCCCCTCCCTTCTTAGCAGAGCCTTCATCTTCAGAGTAAAGAATAGCCAGTGTCGAAAAATCTTCTCCATTTATAATTCGTTCTCTAAAAGCATTAATTTTATCTTTTGCAGCTTCTATTGCTGCTTCACTTTCTTTTGCATTAAATAGAATCTGAGCATATTCAACTTCAGATTCTATTACAGGAATACTATCCTCTTGCAATGAATTAAAATAAGTTTTGACCTCTTTAGGTGTAACTTCCGCATCAGAAGTAATTTTTCCCTGCATACGCTGGCTAACCATTTGTTCTTTAACAATTACTTTAAATTCTTCTTTAATTTCATGAATCGATTTTTTGTAATATTCTTCTAATTTTTTTTCTGATCCAATTTGAGCAATAAAATAATTCATTCGTCTATCTATTTCAGATTCAACTTCACCTTCAGATACAGTAACACTATCTATTGTCGCTTGATGCAACAATAGTTTTTGATATAATAACTCCTCCATTAATTCGCATCTTGCATTATCATCAATTAAAACACCTTGTGCTCTTAACGATACTATTTGAGATTCTAAATCTGATTTTAAAATAATATTACTTCCTATTACCGCAATTACTTTATCTATTACTTTTCCATCTTCCTGGGCTTTTAGCCCTAAAGAAATTGATAAAATCATTAACATTAAAATTACTTTTCTACTCATCTTCATTATTATTTTCATAAATTTCTATGTTCTTACTCAAAAATGCTTCCTGATAAAGTTCACTTCTAATTTTATTAATCAAACTTAATTTTCTTTTATTTAAAATTATATTTTTAATGTTATGAGTTTCAAAATTTAAAGGCGAAACATCATTTTTAAGTCTATAATCTTTAATATGAACAAAGTAAAACGATAATGAATCTTCTACTTCAACATTTTTAATATTTTTCAAATATTCATCTGATTGTGAAACACTTATTGGAACAGCATTTTGCAACTCATCAAAAAATATCCATTGTTCATCGTTTAAATGAAATTTTTCAGCATACTGATGTGCTAATTCTTTCATCTTCTCTAAGTCTTCCACTTTATTAGACTTATATAATTTTCTTATCTTTTTTAGCTGAGGAGCTTTCTTATTCACCTGAAAGAATCGAACTTTCACGATGTTGTCTTTCAGTTCAAAAATTTGATTATTATCATCATAAAAACGCTGTATTTCATCGTTAGAGACAAGGGTATCCAATCGCTGTTTTATCAATTCTTTTTCATAAGAATATATAATTAACGATCTCCTATAATCCTCTAGTTGCTTTTTTACATCTTTTTGATTTTCTTTTAAATTTAACTCTGCTTTATAAAGTATTAAATTGTCTTTTATCCAACCTTGAATATAGTTGTCAATAATTAATGTACTATCTTCCTTAGTCGTAGATTGAGGAACAATCCCTACAATATCTGATTCATGCAAATACATTTCATCTACTCTTGCAATAGGATTCTCAGCAACCTCTTTATTAAATAAAGAGCATGAGAACAAACATGACAGAGATAAAAGTATTAATACACGCATAAATTAAAAAAGCTGCTAATTACAATATTAGCAGCTTAAATTTTTTAAATAGATTTACTTAACTAATTTTAACACTTCTTTATCTACTACTACTTTATATTTAGATTTTAATGCTTTTACCCACTCATTCTCTAAATAATTTTGATAATCAGAAGTTATTAGCCCTTTAATTTCGTTTAATTGTTTTGGTTCTGAAGCTAGTACCTTTTTAATTTTAACAATCACTACATTTTCATTCTTTTTATATGTTGCGGAAGCTCCATTTATCCAAGATGTTTTATCTACATCTTCGTTATCTCCTTTTGAAAATTTCCCTTCTTCAATTTTAAGTGCTAATTGACTTTCTGCATTAAGCATTTTTAAAATATCATCATTTGTATAAGCTTTTTTTCCTTTCTTCTTAAGTAGTTTCTTCAATTTGTTAGCGACAACTTCATCACTACAACTATAAATAATTGCTTCTACTCTTTCCCCCCACATGTAATTATCTTTGTTTTTCGCATGAAAACTATCCAGTCCTAAAGTATCTTTTACTGCTTTAGACCATACTTTTTCATCTGTTAAATCAAACAATAAAATTCCATCTCTATATTCCTGCATTAGCAATCTAAACTCTTCACTTGTTTTTGACAATCTTGAATCTTTAAATGCGATAGCTTTATTATTTAAAATCTTTTTATAAATCCTATTAATTTCAGCAACAACATCTACATTTAAATCATTTCGGTTTGAATATTTTGTTTTTTCTAAATCATTAGCGAAATCAGTTTGAGTGTACTCAAATTTATCCCCATCTTTAGCATAAAAACCAAATATTAACTTCTTATGTTTTTCTGCACTAGAAGCTTTCCAAGTCCCTTTTGCATATTCAATTTTATCAAGTAATTTGTAGAAATCATTTCGTTCACTAATATTTTCAACAAAACCATTTTCTTCTTTTATTTTCCTTAATAATGCTTGTTTACTTTTATTAGAACGTGAATCTCTCGCCACTTTCGCTTTAATTTCATTGTATAATTCATCATAAGGTGCTAATACTTTTAAATCAATTCTTTTAATGATGTGCCATCCAAAATCAGTTTTTGTTGGTTTTGATATATCTCCATTTTTTGACAATCCAAAAGCTGCATTTTCAAATTCAGCAACCATTTTACCTGTATTAAACTCTGGCAATTCTCCACCCCGTTTAGCAGATCCTTTGTCATCAGAAAATTGCTTTGCTAATTCAGCAAAGTCTTTATTCTCTTTAGTTAATTCAGTATAAATTTCATTGATTTTTTTTACTTGAATTTCATCTGAAGCCGCTTTTTTATCCGTTTTAACCATAATATGAGCAACTTTTATAGATCCTCTTGCAGCTCTTTTGTCTACCACTTTAATAATGTGATATCCAAACTGAGTTCTAACAGGCATAGACACATCTCCAACCTTAGTCGTAAATGCTGCCGATTCAAAATTATAAACCATATGCAAAGCAGAAAAATAGCCTAAATCACCACCATTCTTTTGAGCCGAAGGATCTGAGGAAACAGCTTTAGCTACTTTTGAAAAATCTTCGCCAGCCAAAACACGTTTTCTAACCTTAATAGCTGTTTTATACGCAGTTAAGGTATCTGTAGGGTTTCGGTTATCTTTAATTTTTATTAAGATATGACTGGCTTTTACATCCTGTTTCATACGATCGTAAGCTTCTTTTATCAAGCCATCTGTAACTTCTTTATCTGTAAGGTATGGTTGAGCTAATTGACCTCTATAACCTTCTAATTCTTTAATAAATTTAGGTAAAGTATCGTAGCCCAAATCTTCTGCTTCTCTAACTTTTAATTTAAATTTAATATATAAATCTAAATATTCTTGAACAGATTCTTTAGTTGCTTTTTCTTTAGAATTGTTTTTATTAAAAATCGCATCAAACTCAGAGAGCTTAACATCCTTACCTCCAACAGTTAACAATGTCGGATCATTTTTTTGCGCATTAATTGTTAATGCTAATGTAACTAATAATGCTATTGATATAATTCTTTTCATCTTATAAATTTTATAATATAATGTCTAAGGCCTAGCCTATTATCTTCTCGAATAATTTGGAGCCTCTCTTGTAATACTAATATTATGCGCATGGCTTTCAGTTATTCCTGAGCTTGTTATTTTAATAAATTTAGCATTTCTAAGATCCGCTATTGTTGCAGTTCCACAATATCCCATTCCTGCTTTTAAACCACCTATCATTTGATAAATCACTTCACTTAAAAATCCTTTATAAGGAACTCTTCCTGAGATTCCTTCTGGAACTAACTTCTGAATATCATCTTCCGCATCTTGAAAGTATCTATCTTTTGAGCCTTTTTGCATTGCCTCGATAGAGCCCATTCCTCTATATGCTTTAAATTTTCTTCCTTGGTAAATAATTGTTTCACCTGGAGACTCTTTAACACCTGCAAACATTGAACCAACCATGATTGAATCAGCACCTCCCGCGATTGCTTTTACGAAATCACCTGTATAACGAATTCCTCCATCAGCAATTAACGGAACGCCTGTTCCTTTTAACCCTTCTGCTACCATCATAACTGCACT
>JAESTF010000312.1 GCA_016763795.1 Flavobacteriales bacterium | reverse complement strand
GAGAGGCAACGAACCAATTAAAGCACCAAGTATAAAAGTAAATAGTTCTTATAATCCTTTTGAAACTAAAACTGTTTCGCCAAAATTCAAAAAACAATCGACCGAAAACTGGGAATCACTTTATAGTTCTTTTGAAAAAGATACAGAAGAACTTATTCCAACAATGAATACGGAATCTGTTAATTCAGATGCAATAGAGACGCAACAAGTTATTTCAACTGCTTGGGAAGATGATGAGGGAGAGGAGCAACAAACATTAATACAATTGCATGCTAAATATATTTTAGCACAGTTAAAATCGGGCAGCTTAATTATAGATCAAGAAAGAGCACATACACGAATTTTATTTGAGCAATACATTAAAAACTTTGGGTTAGGAAAAGGAACGACACAACAATTGTTGTTTCCGGAAACCTTAGATTTTACTGCAGCTGATGCAGAATTACTAAATGAGTTACAAGCAGAAATTAAGACCTTAGGTTTTGATTTTGAGAAAATGGGGCAGCGTAGTTTTGTGGTAAGTGGAGTGCCTAGCGAATTGAAAGAACAAAATATAAAAAAGACAATTGAAGGATTGTTAGAACAATTTAAACTCAACGAAAGCGAGTTGAAATTAAAGAAGCATGAGAATTTAGCCATTTCTATGGCGCGAAGTGCAAGCATTAGATCTGGTAAAAAAATGAGCTATGAAGAAATGAAAGCTTTGGTTGATCAGCTTTTTGCGTGTGAAATGCCTTACAGTTTACCTAACGGAAAACCAACCATCATTACCCTAAATTTAGAAGACCTAAACCAACAATTTGATTATTAATGTTTGATTTTAAAAATTTACCACCAGTTGTAAAAAAATTATTAATTATTAATGGGTTATTTTTTGTAGCAACATTATTGCTTAAAAATCAAGGAATAGATTTAGCTGATTATTTAGGATTACATTATTGGAAAAGTGAAGGATTTCAACCTTATCAGTTAGTAACTTATATGTTTATGCACGGAGGCTTCACTCACGTCCTTTTTAATATGTTTGCGGTTTACATGTTTGGAAGAGTTTTAGAAGGGGTTTGGGGTCAAAAAAGGTTTCTCATCTTTTATATGGTAACAGGAATTGGAGCAGGATTGATACAGATGTTGGTTGCTCATATTAGATTAATGCCTTTAATGGCTGATTTGCCTCCAGAAGATATTAACATGATTATGACTGAAGGCTATGATTTATTACAATCTGGAAGGAATTGGGTTGGAGTAGGAGGAACTATTAATGGTTTGATAAATGGCGTTACTGTTGGAGCTTCAGGAGCAGTCTTCGGAATCTTATTAGCTTTTGGAATGTTGCTTCCAAATACTGAATTAATGTTATTGTTTCCACCAATTCCAATTAAAGCAAAATGGTTTGTTTTAGGTTATGGAGCCATTGAGTTGTATTCTGGTTTTGCCAATAACCCTAATGACAATGTGGCGCATTTTGCTCATTTGGGTGGAATGTTGTTTGGTTTTATAATGATACAATATTGGAAAAAAGATAGAGGAAATTTTTATTGAATGAAGGTCTTTAAATCATTGTCAGTTCGAGTGATTTTACGTAGTAAAATAGTATCGAGAACAAGATGATTTTAACACTATTGTGTTCTCGATACTTTCTGGTGAAAAACCAGAACACTCGAACTGACAATAGTGTTAAAATGAAAACGAAATAATTATGAATACAAAATATCATATTTACTTTGTTTACATTTTGAAATGCAGTGATGGAACATATTATACTGGAATAACTAATGATGTTGATAGAAGGTTGAGAGAACATGAAAGTGGAGAAGATAAAAAATCATACACTTATTCTAGAAGACCAATCAAGTTAGTGTTTTATGCAGATTTTTCTAATGTTGAGTATGCAATTGAAAAGGAAAAACAAATTAAAAAGTGGTCCAAAAGAAAAAAAGAAGCGTTAATTAATGATGACTTTGAATTATTACCCAATTTAGCGAAGAAGAAATTTAATAAATAAAATCATTTTGTTCTCGATACATTTCGATGGAAAATCGAATCACTCGAACTGACAATACTTTTAAAACAATAAACAAAATGATTGAAAATGTGTTCTCGATACAATTTAGTAAAAAACTAAATCATTCGAACTGACAATAATTTAACAGAGAGATAGAAAACATTATGAACCCATTTATACAAGACATAAAGAATCAATATAAAAACGGTACAGCTTTAATTAAGTTGATATTCGTTAATGTGGGCGTTTTTGTAGCGGTTCATATTATTGGAAGCGTATTGTATTTGTCAGGCATTGTTTCAAGTGATGCGTTATTTAACCTTTTATCACTTCCTGCTAGTTTTACTGAAATTATTACCCAACCCTGGAGTGTGGTAACCTATATGTTTTTACATGAAGGATTGTTTCACATGCTAATAAATATGTTGGTGCTTTATTTTGGGAGTCAAATTTTCGGACAATATTTAAATCAAAAAAAATTAGTTACCGTTTATATTTTAGGAGGCTTAGCAGGAGGCTTATTATATATCCTATCATTTAATGTGTTTCCTGTTTTTAGTACTGTTTTATCAGGTTCAGTTGCTTTGGGAGCTTCGGCATCGGTAATGGCAATTTTGGTAGCTGCGGCCACTTATGTTCCTAATTTTGTTGTGCGATTAATGTTTATTGGTGAAGTAAAATTGAAATATATCGCTATAGGGTATTTGGTGTTGGATTTGATAAATATTCAAGGAAGTAACTCAGGTGGACATATTGCCCATTTAGGAGGAGCTTTATTTGGATTCTTTTACATCCAACAGTTAAAGAAAGGAAAAGACTTTACATTGGGCTTTAGTCGTTTTTTAGATTACTTGAAAGCACTATTTAAACCACGAAAAAACATGAAAGTGGTGTACAAAAAACAAGGTAAAACTAAAACGGACCAATCTTATAATAATCAAAAAGTAGACAATCAAAAAAAGATAGATATTATTTTAGATAAGATCTCTAAATCGGGTTACGATAGTTTATCCGCTGATGAAAAAGCGATTTTGTTTGATGCGAGTAAGAAATAGTGGATGGTTGTTGGTGTATAGTTGTTGGAAAGGTTATTTACACTAAACACTAAACACTAAACACTAAACACTAATTCAGCATTTTT
>JAESTF010000311.1 GCA_016763795.1 Flavobacteriales bacterium | reverse complement strand
TGTTCTATCTAAATCAAGAAATATATGTTTATAATTAGTTTTCATCCTTATAAATTAATAGTTCAAAAAAAAAGTCTTGACAAACGTCAAGACTTTTTTTAATTCTATTTTGCTAAAATTATCTTGTAACAATAAATTTTGCAATACTTTTTTGAGTTCCTGATTCTAAAGAAATAATATAAGATCCGACACTTAATAATGAAACATTAAATTTCACTTTATGATTTCCCTTAACTTTTTCACCTAAGTCTATTGTCTTAACCAATGAACCTGTTAAGTTATAAATTTTAATTGTTGTATTTAATGTTTCTTTTAAATCAAACGCTAACACTCCAACATTGTTTAATGGGTTTGGATACACATTTAAGTTAGTCGCAAAGCTGTTTTTATCTGAATCAATAAAGTCATCATTTTCTTCTACAGAAGTAAATAAATCAGTAGAAACATAAAATCCTCTTCCATGTGTTCCTAAATAGATAAAACCAGAATTAACAGATTGTGTAGATCTCAAATGTTGTTGTTCAACTGCAAAAACAGGTACATGAGCCATTCCTGCACCACTCTCATCAGTCCATTCAACAGCATTACCAGTTACTGCAGAAAATGCATTATCTGTAGTCCAAACACCCCATTCTGTTCCAATAATTATTTTATTATTATCTGTATAATCAACTTCAACAGCATAAACAGGCATGAATGGTAATGCTGTAGATGAAGCGCCTTGTATTGCCTCAAAAGTACCTGCAGTACTCGTTGCCGTTAAAGCAGTTGTAGATCTATATAGATGGTCATTTGCAGAATAGCCTGCAGCACCTACTATTAAGTTATTATTGTCATTAGGATCAAGAGCAAGACTCACTGCCGCACCTCCACCAAGACCTCCGCCTATTTGCAAATGAGAAAGGTTAGCTGTCCATACAGCTTGTAAATCATCGTTATTAAGTGCCGACAATCCACTAACTCTATAAACTTTACCGTTACTTGTGCCTAAAAAAACATGGTTCCCATCATTAGAAAATTCTATATTAATTGTACTGTTCTGAGATGAAATTTTAAACCATTTATTTGTCGTTGCATTAAATCTAGCAGCATCTTTTGTTAAGTAAACACCATCTCCAAATCTTACTGCAAACCTCGTTTGAATACGATCTTGAAGAATTAACGTATCTATTGGGTAGTTCAATATTATATTAGCTGGAGCAATATAAGTTAAAGGAATACTATTTGTTAAACTTTCAAAATTTATAGTATCTCCTGCAAAAATGGTATCTCCTGCAAAAATGGTATCATTAAAACCATTTAAATATCCAGTACTATCAATAATCACCAGAATAGAATCAATACTCATTGTATCATTTAAGTTTTCCCAGTTACCAATAACAGTATGAAAAGGCTCATTTCCAGAAGCAGCTTTTCCTGCTAATAAGTTATTATAAAAAGGAGACATTGAGCCTCCTGGTGTAGCTCTATTCAACGTTCCAAACTGAGATGTTGCATAAGCAATACCTCCACCAACACTAGAAAAAGCAACATCAAATCCATCACCACCTTGTATTTCAAAAGTTCCTAAAGGTGTTGCTGATCCAAATGCCCCAAAAGATTGTAATTGTGTTCCATTATCTTGTGCACCTCCAACAATAAACCCATTAGAAGCCATAGTCGCATCATAAAAAGTTGTTACATTATAACCTAAATTTCTCGATTGCCATGTAACTCCATTATCAATAGATTTTGCAACGCCTCCATCACCTCCAACGTACACAACGTTAGGGGAAGGCCATGCAATTGTATGTTTATCAGCATGCACATAGAACTGATTCCCTGCAAACTCAAATAAATTTGCAGATTTATCCCAACTCCCTCCAACTGGATTAGAGCCGGCATTGTATCTCCATTCATAAAGTTGAACACCTCCAACAATAATATGACCCCAATCTCCTGGATCTACGGCTATAGCGTCATCATAACCTCCTTGACCTCCTGTACAATCGTCCTGAACAAATGGATCAATACAAGGAGACCCGTCTGGAACTATTTCATGCCATGTAACACCTTTATCTTGTGATATTTGTAAAGTTCTTAAAACTCCTGAAGAACCTAACATATACATTACATTAGGGTCAGAAGGCGCAATAGCACCAGACAACCTCGAACCAGTTAAAGGGTTTGTAGGTGTATCAGAGTTTGAAGCGACATTAAATGAACCTAAAGCATCAGTTTGATCCGTATAATATACAATCCCTCCGGCAAAACAAACTAACATAGATCCATCTGAAGCAATATCAATATCTTGACAAGTACCCGTTTGTGCAGTTCCTGAACCTGGAGTCGTTTCAATTGGGTTAGTCCAACCAGAAAAAATTGTTGGATAGTTACCAGAACCGTCAGGATCTGCCCAAACCATTCCATCTCTTGTCCCTAAGTATAATCTGTTTCCGTAAGAAGCTATCATGTTTGTAAAAGACCAAAACGAACTAGGAGTAGTATTTGGAACTGCTGTTGCATTTGTAACCACTGGCAAAATATTACCTGTAGCAGGAACATATTCATAAACTCCATTTCCAATAAATCCACTACCTCCATTTCCGTTACCACTTTCAAAAGAAGAGCCTGTTCCAAAGAAAATTCTACCATTATCTGTTTGTGTAATACATGATACAGCTAAGTTAGAACCTAAGACACCTTGCATCCCTATCACAGGAGTCCAAGTTAATGTTGCATCCGTAGATACAAATAAACCTCCAGCTACACTTCCTGCGTATATAATATTGTTATTATTTTTATCTACCAAAATAGCTCGTGTTCTACCTCCAACATTATCTGGCCCCATTTGAGTCCAATTTAAACCTAAAGAAGATTTGTTTGATAGTTGACTTCTGGATGCAATTTCATTTTTAACCTGCTCAACCAATGCATAATCAATTTCACCTGTTGATGGATCAGCTTTTAGACTATATAAGTACTCTGCATATCCTGCATTCCCATATATACCACCATTATTTATGGTCCGTGGCGTATAAACAGCTTCATTATCTTGGGAGTTCATTTTAAAGAATACTCCTCCTATAGCTAAAGATAATGCTACCGATCCTGTGATGATTGTTTTAATATTCATTATGTAATAGTTTTTTAGTTAGTGTTTTGAAACGGCTTACAAGATATGTATTATTTCATACATACCAAATAATTATATCCCATTTTAAAGTCTAAAATTAAATATTATTTAACACTAAACAATATCCAATTTAAGAAACGGTTGTTTTTAATGATTTTTAGATGAATTACCCTTTTTTACGGTAAATAATTACCTTCTAAAAAAGATGTTTTTCGGCATGATAAGAAGATCTAACTAATGGGCCACTCTCAACAAATCGAAAACCTAATTCCAAACCAATTTCTTTATATTTCTTAAATTGCAATGGATTTACAAATTCTTTTACTTCTAAATGTTTAGTTGTTGGCTGTAAGTATTGTCCGAGTGTTAAAATATCGCAGCCAACAGATCGTAAATCATTCATACTCTCAATCACTTCATTCTCCAACTCTCCCAAACCTAACATTATTCCCGATTTAGTTTTCATCCCACCATCTTTTAATCGTTTTAGCGTTTCTAAACTTCTATCATATTTAGCCTGAATTCTTACGCCTTTAGTTAACCTACGAACTGTCTCTAAATTATGAGAAACTATTTCTGGTGCAACATCGATTATTCGTTGCAAGTTTCCCCATTCTCCTTTAAAATCGGGTATTAACGTTTCAAGTGTTGTTGTAGGGCTAATTTCTCGCACAGCATTAACTGTCTCTGCCCAAATAATAGATCCACCATCTTTCAAATCATCCCTATCAACAGATGTAATAACACAATGTTTTACATTCATTAATTTAACAGAATTTGCAACTCTTATTGGCTCCTCTAAATCGACAGGTAAAGGCCTACCTGTTTTTACAGCACAAAATCCACAAGAACGTGTACAAATATTACCTAATATCATAAATGTGGCAGTTCCTGCTCCCCAACATTCCCCCATATTAGGGCAATTTCCACTAGAACAAATCGTATGTAACTGGTGCTCTGAAACAATTTTCCGAACATTAGCATATGCCTTTCCTGTAGGTAATTTAACCTTTAACCATTTTGGCTTTTTAGTAAATTCCTTTTTTTTAGTTAGTTTTTCCAATATCACTTGCTGTTTTTTTCGAACCAAAGGTAACTGAAACATAAAGATTAACAAAATATGGCTTATTAAAATCATTTGCCATTATTGGTATTTTCTGAAAATATAAATCAATAACCCCACCAACCTCTAATGAATTAATTTTACTAGCATTTCTTGATGATTCAAAATTTAACCCTCCCTTTAAGTATACTCCAGGATAGAACTTACCACCAAAAAAACCTCTAAACCATGATGCTTTCCCTATAATATCTTGTTGAGGATGAAGTTTAGGGTCATACTTTTCTATTTCACTCGAAAGTTCAAAATCAACTGGATCGACCTTAAAAACTTCTAAATAAACCGGCTTTGTATAGGCAAAAGTTAAACCAATATTAGTAACAGATGAAATAGCTATTCCTCTAACACTTTGTTTACTTATAAATGTTTTATGATTACCAATACTTGCCCTAAGAACTAAAATAGAATTTAGTTGGCCAAAAACATACCCATTTGAATTATCAAAATTAGAGCTAAAACTCTTTATTTGTTTAGGATGTTTCATCCCCACCAACTCTACATCGTAAATTCTTCTTGAAAATCCAGAAGTATATTTTCCATAACGGTAAGTCAATCCCCAACCTCTTGTATGAATAATGATACCAAATGATTGTTCTGTTTTATAGATCGTTCTTTTTTCCTCAAAAACAGTTCCTTGTGCAATTAAAGCTTGCCCAAAAGCAAATAATAAAATTATGAGTACTACTTTTTTCATCCCTAACAAAAGTAAGAATAAATAATATGGAAATTTATATTGTTTTTAAGAAAGGGAACTATTTCTGAAACTCTGAATGTAGTGCTTTTACAGAAATAGACATGTGAGATGCATTATAAATACAGTCTCCATTTTTAATTATTAGTAATTGAGGTGATTCATGCTGAACTCCAAATTTTTCCGCAATTAAACCAGAAATCTCCCTAAAAGAAATTAAATCTAAATAATAAATAGGAAGTTCATCTTCAAAATTCCAAAATGAGGTAAGCCTCATCTTAGCTACGGAACTAATAGAACAACGTGTACTATGCTTGAAGATTGCTACACCAAGATTATCAGAAAATGACTCTTTAATAAGATTTTCTAAATCTTCTTCAGACTTAATATCAATCCAGTTCAAGTCTTATGCAGGAATTTCCTCTGTGTTTTCTGTATCTACAGATCCGTAAGCAGGACATGTTTCATGACCTTTACAAGAAGAATATAGTATAGCCATCAAAAAAAGGGCTGAAGTTGCAAGTGCTATTTTTTTCATAATGGTTTCTTAGTTTTGTGCATAAATTCAACGCAAATTTAATAATAATTAAATTAGTAACAATTAAACTTATTAACAATAACTGATTAAAATCATAATATCAACAAACCAATTTTGATTTATCCTGTATTTAAATGAAACTTAATAGAAACTTAAAAAACGATTGGAAATCATTTTTAAGCAAAGATTTTGACAATCATCGTTTTAACGAATTAATTGATCTTTTAGATAAAGAAGAGTGTCTAGTATTTCCAAATGAAGAAGATATTTTTAACGCCTTTAATTATACATCTTTTGGGAACGTTAAAGTTGTAATCATTGGTCAAGACCCCTACCATTCTTACGAAAAAATTGATGGGAAAATTCTACCTCATGCACACGGATTATGCTTTTCTATATCTAAAGAAGCAAAAAGAGTACCTCCTTCGTTAAAAAATATTTTTAAGGAACTAAAAGAAGATTTAGGTTATGAAATTCCTACTCATGGAGACTTAAGTTATTGGTCAACACAAGGAGTATTATTACTTAATTCGACATTAACTGTTCAGGCTCACGAAGCAGGTTCGCATCAAAAAAAAGGCTGGGAAATATTTACCGATTCTGTAATCAAAAAAATATCTGATGAAAAAGAAAAAATAGTTTTTATACTCTGGGGTAAATTTGCTCAAAAAAAAGAAGATATAATTGACAATAAAAAACACTTTATTTTAAAGGCTGCACACCCATCTCCCTTTTCTGCCTACAATGGATTTTTTGGCTGTAACCATTTTTCAAAAACAAATAAATTACTAGCTAATAATGGTTTAAAAGAAGTTAATTGGGAAATCAAATAATATTACAAGATATCCGTAACATAATAACTTGAAACTTAAAACCTACATATTACTCCTTTTATTATTTACTTTATTAAATAGTAAAGCCCAAAAAATTGAATTAAAAATTTCTTTTAATGACACCGTCCTTAAAACGAATAAACTGATCAACTACAATTCAAACATTAGCCTAGCCTCGTTAAAAAATGAATTAACCATCATTTTAAATCAATTACAACAAAATGCTTTTTTAACAGCAACTACTGATAGTATTATTATCGATTCTAACTTTTATCACGTTTTTATTCATTTAGGAAAAACTTACAAATGGACTTCACTAACTAACAAAAATATTGATGAAGAAATCTTAAGTAAAATTGGTTTTAGAGACAAGTTATACAACAATAAACCTTTTAATGAAAGTCAATTAAAAAACTTCTTTAAGAAAATCATTTTATTTTACGAAAACAATGGATACCCTTTTGCTTCTATAAAATTAGACAGCTTAAGTATTGAAGGGAACAAATTATCTGCTCAGTTATTTCTTGATAAAAATCGATTATATAAAATTGACAGCGTTCTTATAAAAGGAAATGCAACAATTTCTGATCAATACATTAAAAATTATATTAGAATTAAAGGTGGTGATGTTTATAATGAAGAAGCTATTAGAAAAATAAGTACACGAATAAAAGAACTCCCTTTTGTTACTGAAGAAAAAAAATGGAAAGTTATTTTTACAGAGGATAAATCACAAATACACTTGTATTTAAAAAAGAAACAAGCTAGTAGATTCGATGGTATATTAGGGTTATTACCGGATGAACAAACAGGGAAATTGAGACTGACCGGAGATGTCAAATTAAATTTACTCAATTCGTTTCATAATGGTGAAAAAATAGAATTTAACTGGAGAGCTATTCAAGAGAACACTCAAGATTTGAAATTTAATGTGATGTACCCTTTCTTAGTAAACAGCCCAATTGGAATAGATTATGAATTTAATCTATATAAGAAAGATACTACATTTATTGACGTTGGTCATAAGATTGGGTTTCGATACATTTTGAGAGGAAACAATTATTTTGAATTGTTTTTTCACAACAAATCATCAGGTTTATTATCTCAAAATAATTTTACAACACTTACAGTTCTGCCCTCTTATGCTGATGTTTCTTCTCAACTTTACGGTATAGAAATTCACAACACAAGACTAGATTATACATTAAACCCAAGGAAGGGACATAAGGTTACTTTGTCTGGCTCACTAGGAAATAAAACAATTAAAAAAAATCCACAAATAGATGAAACGCTTTATGATGGATTAAACCTAAAAAGCACACTTTACAACTCTAATTTAAATATTGATTATTACATTCCTATAACAAAAAGAAGTGTTATTAAACTAGCTTCTAAAAACGGATATATTTTTAACGAAAATCTTTTTGATAATGAATTATTGAGAATAGGCGGATTACTAACGCTACGAGGGTTCGATGAAGAATCTATTTTTGCTTCACTTT
>JAESTF010000310.1 GCA_016763795.1 Flavobacteriales bacterium | reverse complement strand
TGCTTCTGCACCAGATTCAGCAAGAGTTGTAGCGTTTGATAATTCTGATTTATTTGAATTGAAGCTATTAGGTTTTCAGAAAGCTAAATCGTTAATTACTGGCATGGGTAAGAATGCCGAGAGTAAGGATATGATTATTAAAAATGCAACGTTAAAATCTATAAATGCAGTTTACAATAAACTGCAAAAAAAGTTTGAAGCATTTAGAACAAAGACTCCGTTAGTAAGTTCTGATCCTTTAGGGGCAAAAATAGGAATGAAAGAAGGATTAGAAGGCGGAGATAAGTTTGAAGTGTTAGAGAAACAGATTGACAAAGACGGAAAGGTAAAGTGGAAAAGAAAAGGTGTAATAAAAGTAGATAAGAAAAAGATTTGGGACAACAGATTTGCTGCAGGAGAAACACCTTTAGATGAAAATGGAGAACCGATGAAACCTGAAAATGATTTAAAGTTCACTCATTTTAAAGGTGGTAAAGGATTTTACCCAGGAATGTTATTAAGACAAATAAATTAATAAGTATAAACTAAAACATCTATAACAATGAAAAGAATAATTAATAAAGCAACGATACTAACAGTGATTTTTATTGCTTTTGGGTTAGTTTCTAACGCTCAACTGAGTAAAAAAAGAAAAGCACAAAAAGATACTAAAGCATGGAGATATGAAATTGAATGCGTTGGTATTGGAAAAGCAGGGACTAAAGTTATAAAAGTATGGTCTTACTCTAAAAAAGCTAAAGTTGCAGTTGCACAAGCAAAAAAGAATGCCGTACATGGTATTATGTTTCAAGGATATACTGGTGGAGGGCAAGGATGTACTTCTCAAAGACCTTTAATAAATGACCCAAGTATAGAACAACAAAAAGAAGAGTTTTTTGATAACTTTTTTAACATTAACGGAGGGAAATATATGAAGTTTGTATCTCACTCAAGTGATGCAACGCCTACAGTTATGAAAGTTGGAAAAGAATATAAAATCGGCATAGTAGTAACGGTGATGACAAACCTATTAAGAAAAGATTTAGAAAAAGCAGGAGTTGTTAAAGGACTGTCTTCTGGATTTTAATTATTTACTAATAAGAATAGACTTATGAAAAAAATAACATTAATATTAGGAGCTACATTTGGCATTGCTGTATTAAGTGCGACAATATCTTCCTGTGGAAGCACACAAATGAAAGGTGCTGGAAATTACACATACGAAACAGAGTGCATTGGTGTTGAGGGAGATGGTTCACAAACTGTAAAAGGTTGGGGAAGCGGTAGGAATAGGGAAGATGCAGTGGAACAAGCTAAGAAAAATGGTTTAAGCACTGTTCTGTTCAAAGGCTTGCCGAGTACAAAAGGATGTAATACTAAGCCAATTTTATTTGATTCTAACATTAGAGAGAAAAAAGAGAACTACTTTGATGCTTTTTTTGCTGATGGAGGACCATACACAGAATTTATTACTGGAGAAGATGGTTCTGATATGCATTTTTCTGTAGTGGCAGGAAGAAAAAAAGCTGGAGATCAAGTAACTTATGGAGTAATTATTCGTGTACAAAGAGCAAAGCTTAAAGCAAGAATGATTCAGGATCAAATATTACCTAAATAAATTATTACCTATAAAAAACAAAACAACAAGAATTATGAAAAAAACATTTATAGCATTAACCCTTTTATTAACAGGGTTTACGTTAGCTTTCGGGCAAGCAAAAAAACCAACATTAATGGTTGTACCAAGTGATGTTTGGTGTTCTAAAAATGGTTATATGATGGAATTTGATAACCAAGGAACAAAAATTAAAATACCAGATTATAAAAAAGCATTACAAGAAGATGCAGATTTACTATTAGTAATATCATCTATTAATGATATGATGGCTGAAAGAGGATTCCCATTAAAAAATATGGAATCGGCATTAAAAACATTAGCTTCTAATGCAGCAGAAGATAATATGAGATCTTCTAAAGAAACAGGGGCTTCAGTTGCTGAAAACCCAATTGACATGTTAAAAAAAGTAGCTAAAGCGGATATTATTATCCAAATGACATGGACAATAAATAAAACAGGACCTAAAAAGTCAATAACATTTGTATTACAAGGTTTAGATGCATATACGGATAAACAAATTGCAGGTGCAAACGGAACAGGAGCACCTTCTTTTTCTGCTGAAACACCAGTATTGTTAAAAGAAGCAGTTACTGCTCATATCGATAACTTTACAGGTAGTTTACAAGCTCATTTTGAGGATATGTTTGCGAATGGTAGAGAAATTATTGTAAGAATTCAAACTTGGGATGATTGGGATGGAGATTTAGAATCTGAATATGGAGATGATGATGATGAACTTGGTACAATTATTGAAGATTGGTTAGCAGATAATACTGTAAAAGGTAGATTTAGTACAACTGATATGACTGAAACAATGGCCCTTTTTGAGCAAGTTAGAATTGATTTATATAATGCTAAAGGTAGAGCTCAAGATGCAAGAAGATTTGTTAAAGGTCTTAGTAAATATTTGAAAAACGAACCATTCTTAATTCCTAACAAAGTTGTTATGAAGGGGTTGGGTCGTGCTACAATTATTCTTGGAGGTAAATAAGAACTAATTAAACTAAAACAAAATGAAAAAAATAACTCAACTGCTTTTGGTAGCAACTATTGTACTTTCAAGTTCAATGAGTTTTGCACAATCAAAGGCTTCGAAAGATGAAAACAGAATTATGTTAACATCGTGGGTGCCTCCAACTATTGAGGGGATGCCAAAAATTGCTAGAAAAAATTTAGTAAATAAATTAAAGCAAGTGGTAACTAAAAATGGGTTAGGAGGAAGTCCTTTTAATACAAGATTTATTATATCTGCAAACATAATGGTTATGAGTAAAGATATTTTACCTGGACCACCATCTATGCATGCATATAATTTAGATATTACATTGTATATCGGTGATGGATATGAAGGTACAGTATTTGCAAGTGAGACAATATCTGTTAAAGGTGTAGGGACAAATGAAAATAAGGCATATATCTCAGCTTTAAAAAGAATAAGTCCTAAAAATCCTGATATTCAGGCATTTGTTAAGAATGGAAAAGAAAAAATCATTCAGTATTACAAAGATAATTGTGATTTAATTATAAAAAAAGCAAATTCTATGGCTGATCAAAATAAATATGATCAAGCTATTTTTATGCTAACAGCTGTACCAAGCGCTTGTGAGGAGTGTTATGTTAAGGCAATGGCTGCAATTAACCCAATTTTTAAGAAAAAAATTGACAAAGATTGTAAAATTAAATTACAGAAAGCTACAGGTATTTGGAATGCATCACAAGATATGGCAGCAGCTGAAGAAGCAGGTGCAATATTAGCTTCTATTGATCCAGATGCATCATGTGCAGGGCAAGCAAGAACATTATCTAATAAAATTGCTGCTAAAGTGAAACAAATTGATGCTAGAGAATGGAAATACATTGTTAAAGATCAACAACAAGAAAGTGAGCGAATTGCTGCTATTAGAGCTATAGGTGTTGCTTATGGTAAAGGACCAAAAGCAAACGTAACTTATAAATCACTTTGGTAGATAAGTAAAATAAGTCCATTAGTATTTACTAATGGACTTTAATTAATTAAAATTATAGATATGAAAAGATTAATAATAGCAGTTTTATTGCTTTCAGGCGTAACATTAAAAGCACAGCACGATATAAGTGTGGATGTATTAGGTTTTGCTTTCTCAAAATATGGGTTAGGTTATGATTATGCTATAAACAGTAACAATTCTGTTGGTATTAATTTTAACTTTTCATCAAAAAATATGTTTGATGATGGGAAGTCTAACTTTGCCCCTTACGCTTTAAAGGATGGTGAGTATAAATATTCTGAAATGAATATTATTCCAGAGTATAAGGCTTACTTTACCCCAGAAAAAGGGACTGATGGTATTTATATGGGGATTTATGGTAAAATTAGAACCTCTAAAGCATCAGAAAATACTTTTACTGATACGAAGCTAACAGCAACAATTACCAATCCTAATAGATATGCTCAAACAGATGTTTCAACAACTGGTTTTGCATTAGGTGTAATGGCTGGTTATAAATGGAAATCATCTGGAGCATTATTTTTAGAAGTTACTGGAGGTATTGGTAAATTTTTGGTGAATAGTGTTAAATACAGTAATACTCTTGCTGAGGATGACCCTAACTTTGAAGAAGATGATTATATTCCTTACATAGGAAATTCTTTACCAATTGATTTAAGAATAGCTGTTAAAGTAGGTGTTCGAATAGGAGGAGGGTCTAACGAATAAATTTTTAATATATTAAATAAAACATTTAATGCTCGCTTTTAGCGAGCATTTTTATTTATTCAATTCCTCTAATTCTTTCATCCATTTATTTATAAGGTTTTCTCTTTCTTTATAAATTAATGTCCCATGTCCGAAAATGGAGTTAATTCCAATGACGTAAAACTGACCGTTCCGTTTAACCATAATAGGAGAACCGCTATTTCCTCTGTAAGTTTCTAAATTATGAGAAAAATGATATTTATGCATGTTTTTAATAGTTGACTTTACTAAAGTCATAACATTTTGTTTGGCATAAACACCTGTTGCAGGATAACCTACACAATAAATGGTATCATCTTTATAAATGTCTATAGAATCATTTAGAATTGGTAAATAATTAATTGATGTTAAAGTGTTATTCTTTTTTAGAATAGAATCAGGAATGTAAATCAGAGCCATATCTAAAGTCCTTTTTCGCCATTTTAATTTAAAAAAGTTTCGAGTTATTTTTTTGTAGTGATTACTATTAATGTTAAATTTAATCACTCCATAAGGATTCCCATTCCCTTTACAAGAAGGATAAAGCTTTATTTTTTCGGGTGAATGAGATTTTATATCATATAAATTATGAGCGGAGGTTAGTAGGTAGTTTTTACTGATAAAAAAAGAAGTTGACTTATAATATTTTTCAGGACAATCTTTTCGTTTTATTATTTGCAAAGAAATTCCATTTAATTTATAGTTATTAATATCTTTTATAGAGATTTCGTTAGGAAAACTAATTGTAGAAAATTGTGAATAGCTAATTTTATGGGTAAATAATGAGCAAATAATGATTAAAAATAAACAACTTTTTTTCATGATAAAGCAGATACAATTATCGAACCGAAAATAAAAATTGACTTGTTCATGGAAAAATAGATAAAGAATGATAAATTCGCAAATAAATCAAACTAATACCAAATGGAAAGTACAGACGGAAATAAATTAATATCGAAATTGCAAAAAGAACTTGCTAAAGACGGAATTAAAGTAGATGCTTTAGTAAAAGGATTAAAAGAGTTAAGGCCTTATGCTTTAGAAGAAAAAGATCCTACCTTAACAAAAGTAACACGTTTAGTTTATGAGCATTTAGAGGGAAATAAAACTTTTGGTATTCCATTACCTCCAGAAGAAGCTATTGCTCCAGAATTAGAAGAGGGAGAAGATGCTCCAGAAGAGGTTGAAATGATTATAAGTACAATTGAATCTGATGATGACAGAGTGGAAAGCTTAGATTATTTATTATCATTAATGTTAGATAGAGATAATGCGGATAACAAACAAGATCTGTTTGCATATAGAGATGCTTTAAAAGCATTTTAGAAAAATATTTTATTATTAAAAAAGGCTTGTGAATTATCACAAGCCTTTTTTTGTGCCATATTTAAATAGCCTTTATAACAAAATTATTTCTTTTTAGCTTTAACTGCGACCTTTTGTACTGTTTTAGGTTCAGAAATACGAGTTAATTTAGCAGGCACAGAAATTGCCTTGCCAACGGGTTTAACTTTATTATTTTTAATTGTTGTTTTATTGGCAGTTTTTTTTGCTGTAGTTACTTTAACAGTTTGTTTTACCTTAATATCAGTTTTAATAGGAGTTTTAGTAGTTCCTGATTGAGCTTTGGTTGTGCTTACGCTTGCAATAATTAATACTGCTGTAAAAAGCGAACCTATGATAATTTTATTCATAATAGTTATTTTTAAGTTTACAAAAATATACATTCAATTTCCATACCAAATTAACTAAAATGGATGATATAAAAAAACCTCATTAATTTCTCAATGAGGTTTTGAATAGATGAATTCTTTATTGTTATGCTTCTATGCTAATTTGAGGGCCTGAAGTAACAAGAGCTTTTCCCTCCTCATTGTCAGTGTATTTAACGAAATTTTTAATAAATAACCCCGCTAATTTAGTCGCTTTTTCAGACCATTCCTCAGCGTTTTCATAAGTATCCCTAGGATCTAATATTTCTGTTTGAACTCCAGGTAATGAAGTAGGTACCTCTAAATTAAATATAGGAATAATCTTAGTCTCAGCTTTTTCGATAGAGCCATCTAAAATTGCATTAATAATACCTCTAGTATCTTTAATAGAAATTCGTTTTCCAGAGCCATTCCAACCTGTATTTACCAGGTACGCTTCGGCTCCGTTAGCTTCCATTTTTTCAACTAATTCAGCACCATATTTTGTAGGATGTAATGTCAAGAAAGCTTCTCCAAAACACGCAGAGAATGTAGGAGTTGGTTCAGTAATACCTCTTTCTGTACCAGCTAATTTAGCTGTAAATCCAGATAAGAAGTGATATTTAGTTTGGTCAGGTGTTAGTTTAGAAACTGGAGGTAATGTCCCAAAAGCATCTGCTGATAAGAAAATTACTTTTTTTGCATGACCAGCTTTAGAAACAGGAGTTACAATATTGTCAATGTGATTAATAGGATAAGAAACTCGTGT
>JAESTF010000309.1 GCA_016763795.1 Flavobacteriales bacterium | reverse complement strand
TCAGCTATTTTTTTTGCTTCTTCAAAATATTTTCCAGAGTTAACGTAATCCTCCATCCTATCGTAGGTTTTGGCCGTATAAAAGTAGTAGCTTGCTTTAGTTGGTGATGCAGGTAAATCTTTTGCCAACCTAATAGCTTTTAAATTTAATGCTAAGGCTTTTTCAAAATCATTTGTCGAATTATATACATTAGAAAGATTTGAATAGGCTCTAAGTAGTTTGTTTGTATTCTCTAATTCTTTAAAACGTGTAATTGCTTTTAGGTAATTTTCAATAGCTAATTCATTCTCAGATTGAAAAACATAATACCATCCAATTAAAAAGTGCCCTTCTGCAATTCCTACTTTATAATTCAATTTTTTGGAGAGTAAAAAGGCTTCATCCATGAGCACTTTGTTTGTATCGGTCCAATTTAAATTAAAGGCTCTACTATACTCATATATCATATTGATACGAACAGTATCTTGTTTTGCGTAATTTTCTAACTCTAATGCTAAACTGTCTACTCGGTTAGAGCTATAAACAGTTAAGCTTATTAAAAGGATAGAAAAAAGTAAAATCAGTTTTTTCATGAATAAAATGAATAGGATGGTAATTTGTTTTAGCAAAAGCGCAATAAGTATATATGATAGTTTTAAATTACGTTAATCCAATACCTTTCTAATGTCTAGCTTTTCTTTTAAGATAGCTTCAATTTTATCAATAGAAACACGCTCTTGTTCCATGGTATCTCTATCTCTAATAGTAACAGTATTATCCTCTAAAGTTTGATGATCTACCATAATACAGAAAGGTGTTCCTATGGCATCTTGCCTTCTGTAACGTTTTCCCGGAGAATCCTTTTCATCATAATTACAGTTGTAATCGTATTTTAAGGTATTTAAGATTTCTCTTGCCTTATCTGGCAAACCATCTTTACGCGTTAAAGGCATTATCGCAACTTTAACAGGAGCTAAAAATGCAGGTAATTTTAACACCGTTCTTTCAGTTCCGTTTTCTAACTTTTCTTCGGTGAAAGCTGAAGAAAGTATCGCCAAGAAAGTTCTATCTAATCCAACAGACGTTTCTACTACATAAGGAACATAACTTTCATTTAATTCTGGATCAAAATATTGTAATTTCTTTCCAGAAAACTTTTCGTGTTGTTTTAAATCAAAATCTGTTCTTGAGTGAATTCCTTCTAACTCTTTAAACCCCATTGGGAAATCAAATTCAATATCACAAGCAGCATTGGCATAATGTGCTAATTTAATATGATCATGAAAACGGTAATACTTCGCATCTATACCTAAAGATTGGTGCCATTTTACTCGCTCTGCTTTCCAATGCTCGTACCATTTCATTTCTTCACCTGGACGTACAAAAAATTGCATTTCCATTTGTTCGAATTCACGCATTCTAAAAATAAACTGTCTTGCAACAATCTCATTTCTAAAAGCTTTACCTATTTGAGCAATTCCAAAAGGAATTTTCATTCTTCCTGATTTCTGCACATTAAGATAGTTTACAAAAATACCCTGAGCAGTTTCTGGTCGCAAATAAATGGTATTTGCAGAGTCTGCTACAGCACCAATTTCAGTGCTAAACATTAAATTAAACTGCTTTACATCCGTCCAGTTTTTAGACCCACTAATCGGACAAGCAATTCCTAAATCCTCAATTAACGTTTTAATTCCAGCTAAATCATCAGCTTCCATTGCCGTTTTAAAACGAGCATTAATGTCATCAATTTTTGTTTGATTTCTTAATACATTTGGATTGGTTGCTCTAAATTGTGCTTCATCAAGAGCATCACCAAAACGTTTAATCCCCTTAGCAACATCTTTTTCGGTTTTTAATCTAATCTTTTCTACGTACTCTTCAATTAACACATCAGCACGGTATCTTTTATTAGAGTCTTTATTATCAATTAAAGGATCGCTAAACGCATCAACATGGCCAGAAGCTTTCCAAGTAGTTGGGTGCATAAAAATAGCAGAATCTAATCCTACAATATTTTCATTCATATTCACCATCGCTTTCCACCAGTAATCTTTAATGTTTTTCTTTAGCTCAGCACCCATCTGACCGTAGTCATAAACCGCAGCTAAACCATCATAAATTTCACTTGATTGGAATACAAATCCGTACTCCTTAGAGTGGGATATAATTTTCTTTAGATTATCTTCTTTATTTGCCATGCGGCAAAAATAACATTCATTTTTATAACTTTGGTGTTCAATTTCTCAAAAAAGGAACGAGTATTGTAAATAGTTTGAACAAATAAATTAGAATTTATGAAAAATATATTTTTAGTAGTTGCATTATCATTATTTGTTGGAGCTTTTGCACAGCAAAAAGAGTTAACTTTAGAAGAAGCTGTTTTATCTCGGTCTAAAGGTTTAATTCCAGAAAACATAGATAGATTACAGTGGGTTTCGGGCACTAATAATTATATTTATTTAGAAGATAACTACTATGTTATTAAAACTGTTGAAGGGAAACAAGTAGCAAAATTTGGATTAGAAAAATTTGAAGAAACTTACCCTTCGCTTAAAAAATTACCTCGCTTTAAATCAATTAGCGCTACAGAAATAGTTTTTGAATATAAAAACCAAGTGGTTCATTTTGATTATAAAGCAGCGAAAGAAATTGGGAAAGTACTTTTTGATGAAAAAGCTGCGAATAAAGATTACCATAATAATAAAGTATTGGCTTACACACTTAATAATAACCTTTACGTTGCAACTACATCTAATTCTAAAATTGCTGTAACAAATATTCAGGATAAAAATATTGTTTCGGGTCAGGCAATACATCGTTATGAGTTTGGTATTTCTAAAGGAACTTTTTGGAGCCCGAAAGGTAATTATTTAGCATTTTATCAAAAAGACGAAACGAATGTAACGGATTACCCTTTGGTAGATGTAACTACTTATCCAGCAACGGTAAACAACATTAAATATCCAATGGCGGGTCAAAAAAGTGAGATAGCCAAAATTGGAATTTTTGATGTAAAAACGAGTAAAACAATTTATTTAAATATTGATACTAAGGATGAGCATTATTTAACTAACCTATCTTGGACTCCGGATGAAAAATTTGTATTGGTTGCTGAGGTAAATAGAGAACAAAACCATATGTGGTACAACCGTTATGATGTGATTACAGGAGAAAAAGTAAATACTTTGTTTGAGGAAAAAAGCGATAAATGGGTTGAACCAGAGAATGATGCAGCATTTTTACCAAATAGTAATACCGATTTTTTATGGATGAGTGAGCGTGATGGCTTTATGAATTTATATTTATACAATACTTCTGGGGAGTTAAAAAAGAAAGTTACTCAGTTTGATTATGTGATTAAATCTATTTTAGGTTTCCATGTAGGGAGTCAGAGTGTGTTTGTAAGTGCTACGGATAAAGATGCTAGAAATACACATATTGTTAAAATAAGTATTCCGATGGCAATGTTTATTAATATTACGCCAGAAAGCGGAGTGCATAATGGACAAATAAGTGATGATGGCACTTATTTAATAGACAATTATAGTAGCTTAACTGTGCCAAGAAAAATAGATATTGTTACTACTAAACCAGGGACTAAACCAAAAAATATTTTAACAGCTAAAAACCCATTAGTAGCTTATAAATTAGGGGCAACAGAGTTTGTTACGTTAAAATCTAAAGATGGATTTGATTTGTATAGTAGAGTAATCAAACCAGCGAATTTTGATCCTTCAAAAAAATATCCTGTTTTAGTTTATGTTTATGGAGGAACACATGCTCAATTGGTTACCAATAATTGGTTAGGAGGAGCAAGGTTATGGATGCATTGGTTAGCGACACAGAAAGAGTACATTATTTTTACTTTAGACAACAGAGGTTCTGCAGCAAGAGGTTTTGCTTTTGAAAGTGTAATACATAGAGTTGGGGGGGAGCCTGCAATGGAAGATCAATTGGTTGGAGTAGATTATTTAAAAACACTTTCTTATGTAGATAGTAAAAGAATTGCGGTACACGGTTGGAGTTATGGTGGTTTTATGGCTTCTTCTTTAATGTTACGACATCCAGGAGTTTATACTGTTGGTGCTGCTGGCGGGCCCGTTACTGATTGGAAATATTATGAAGTAATGTACGGAGAACGTTACATGGATACTCCGCAAGAAAACCCAGAAGGTTATGCGAATTCGCGAGTAGGAAAATATTTAGAAAATTTAGAAGGAAAATTGTTAATTATACATGGTAGTATTGATCCAACAGTTGTTCCACAACATAGCATGACTTTGCTTCAAGAAGCAGTAGAAAAAGAAGTCCAAATTGATTTTTTTACTTATCCAATGCACCCTCACAATGTAAGAGGAAAAGATAGAGTCCATTTAATGACTAAAATTTTAGATTATATTGTGAAGTATAACAAGTAATGTTAACTGAACACGATAATTATTACCTCAAACAAGAAGAGCCCTACAAAAGCTGTTTATTGGCTTTAAAGCAAATTATTCTTGCGTTGGATGAGGATATTACTCCAGAATGGAAATATGGACTTCCTTTTTTTTATTACAAAAAGAAGATGTTTTGCTATTTCTGGAAAGATAAAAAAACACAAGAACCGTATATCGGAATTGTAAAAGGAAATGAACTGGATCATCCTTTATTAGAATCTGGAAACAGAAAAAGAATGAAAATTCTTAGAGTAAACCCCAACAAAGATATTGACATTAAAACAGTGCAAGAAATACTAATACAAGCAATGAATTTGTATAAAGCTTAAGGTGTTTCTCCTCCGTAAAAACTACTAATTTCTTTTAATAACAGCTTTAAGAATAACTTAGCCTGATTGTAGTCAAAGGGTTTAGATGTTTCAAAGAATAGTATTGTCAATAATTAAAAAATATAATTTGTAACATTTTGACATTCCTTGTATCTAAATAAAAAACAAAGGAAACAAAATGAAAAAAACAATCACATTATTCGCAATTATCTTAACTACAACAATAGTTAACTCACAAACGATTTATTCAAAAGCATTTGGTGATCCAAAAAATGATCCAATAATTTACCTGCATGGTGGTCCTGGCTACAATTCAATGGGCTTTGAAATAACAACCGCCCAAAAACTTAGTGAAAACGGATTTTATGTTATTGTTTATGACAGACGTGGAGAAGGTAGATCTCCAGATGAGCAGGCAGTTTTCACATTTCAAGAAACCTTTGATGATTTAGATTCCATTTATAAAAAATTTAATTTAAAAAATGCGACATTAATCGGACATAGTTTTGGAGGTATAGTTGGAACGCTTTACACAGAGCAATATCCAAAAAAAGTAAAAGCGCTAATATTGGTAGCGGCACCATTAGCTATGCAAGAAACATTTTTAA
Organism: Flavobacteriales bacterium; assembly: GCA_016763795.1. GTDB lineage: Bacteria > Bacteroidota > Bacteroidia > Flavobacteriales_E > Vicingaceae. The sequence continues at coordinate 3,932 of JAESTF010000309.1, read as the reverse complement.
CCATCATAAAAACTTCCAAAGGAATTTATAAAAATAAAAGAGACAGCACCAATTTAATGTATATTGGAATGCTTGAGAAAATGGATAAAACTTCGTTGGCATATAGTTCATACTGTTTTGGACATGCCATGAAAAATGGTTTTTACATTCCAAAAACACCCTCTAAAGAAGCGCTAACTATTTATAATAAATTGAAAGCAGATACTTTATTTGGAAGTAAAGGTGCAGGTATGACTATTGAAGCACCAACAGGCTTTTGGAAAAATGAAAACTACACATCCATAGACCTCACGGAACACTTAAAAAATGTGTTAAAAAAGAAGATCCCACTTTTTGGACTTTATGGTATTGAGGATGGGCTATATTCTGAAGAACAAGTAACTCGACTCAAAAACATGATGCCGAAGACTAATTTTAAGTACATTGAGAATTGTTCTCACAACGTCTTTATTGACCAGCAAGATCAATTTATAACTGCTTTAAAAACTTGGATTAAGTAATGACATTTGAAGAAATTCATAAAGCTTATTGGCCAAAGGTCTACCGCCAATGTATCGGATACATGAATGACCCTGATATTGCGAAAGATCTTGCACAAGAAACGTTTATAAAAGTTTGGCAACAATTGCCTAAATTCAGGAATGAATCTTCTATAAGTACTTGGATCTTTAGAATTGCAGTAAATATTTGCTTACGACAAATTGAAAAGGATAAAAGGATGCCAAAGTCTGAATTTCCAAAGGGAATGGTAGCAGAAGTACCTGTAAACAATGAGCCAGAAGTACAGTTTTTATATCAATGTATTTCTGAGCTTCCTGAAATTGAACGGATCATCATCTCATTAGAACTAGAAGAGCTAAAACAGAAAGAAATAGCTACAATTGTTGGTCTTTCAGAGAGTAATGTTAGAGTGAAAATTCATAGGATAAAAGAAAAATTAACTAAAAAATTCCAACAGAATGACAGATAATGTAGACTTTAAACAGTACTGGAATAAACAAAAAATTCAAATTCCGGCTGTGGAAGAACTAATAAAAAAAGCAAATCAGTTTAAAAGGAAAACACGCTTTAAATTGATTGCAACGAACCTCATATTGCTTGCCACGTGTATTGTTATTGGTTCTGTTTGGCTCTATTATCAGCCTGAGTTTTTGACTACGAAAATTGGAATTGTGTTATGCATCATAGCAATGTTGGTATATTTAGCCTTTCACAACACACTGGCTCCTCTCTTGTTAAAGCATAGTATTGAGGTGGACACTAAAACGCAACTGCAAGAGCTGCTAACACTTAAAGAGAAACAACGTTTTCAACAAACAACCTTATTGAACGGTTATTTCATTTTACTTTCTACAGGGCTAAGCCTGTATATGTATGAGTATGTTGTTAGAATGACATTGCCTTGGTTTATTTTTTCTTACGGTATTGTACTTTTTTGGATAGGTCTGAATGCTTTTTATTTTAGACCAAAAATGATTAAGAAACAAGAGGCCCAATTGAATAAATTAATAGCTCAATTAAAAAAATTAAACAAACAACTAATTGATTAAATAAACATGAAAACAAAAGTACTATTAACAACAAGCTCAATTATTTTAGGATTAATAGGATTGGCACTAAGTTTTATTCCGGCTGAAATATTAACTTTCTTAGATGTTGAAAATAGTTTAACTATAATTATCTTCATGCAAATATTAGGAGCCTTATACCTCGGTTTTGCAATGATGAATTGGATGGCTAAAGATGCTCTTTTTGGTGGGATTTATAATAAACCTATGACTATTGGTAACCTCATGCATTTTAGTGCTGGAGCGTTGGCATTGATAAAAGCAATAATTAGATCAGAACAGTTTCTTGAGAGCATGATTGTACTTACTATTATTTACTCCATTTTTGCTTTGTGTTTCGCTTATGTTTTTTTTAACAATCCAAAGTCCGTTTCAAAATAGAATTAGCGCTCATACTTATCACTATACTTTCGGTACAATTTCTTTTGATGGTTGTCTAAATCAATTAATCTACCTTGTATAAAAGCAGTTTTAATATCATTTCCTCGCATATCTAATGCATCACCATCAGAAATAAACAAGGTAGCATCTTTACCTACTTCTAAGCTTCCAGTAGTTTTATCAATTCCTAAAATTTTAGCGGTATTCAACGTAATTAGTTTTAATGCTTCTTCTTTATCCATTCCGTAAGCAGCAGCTGTTCCTGCATAAAAAGGAAGGTTCCTTGTCCCCATTGCTTCCATATCACCAGAATTTTCTAAGCAAAACAATACTCCCGCATCAAATAACATTTTAGGCAATTTGTACGGTAAATACACATCATCCTCTTGTCGTTTAGGTAAACTGTGTACTCTTTTTAAAATTACTGCAACATTACTTTCTGTTAACATATCGGTTACCATATGTGCATCATAACCTCCAACAATAACCATTTTAGTTATGGTATGTTTTTTAGAAAAATTAATAGCTTCAGTAAGTTCTTTCACAAAATCAGCATGGATGTAAAGTGTTTTTTCACCATTAAATACACCTCGCATAGATTCAAAACGTAGATTTTTCTCAGTATGAATTTCTTTTTTAGAATAAGCTAAGGCATCTGTAAAAAAACTATTTAATTCAGCAATAGATTTTTCGTAGTTTTTGTTTTTCTTGCCAGTCCAACGATTAAACATTCTAACCCAATTCAAGTGCATTCCATCATCTTTTTTAATCAGTGCATCTTCCCAGTTCCAAGCATCAAATTGTACAATAGAAGATGTGCCGGAAATAATACCTCCACGTGGAGTAATTTGAGCCATTAAAACACCATTAGAACGAACAGTTGTTGTTATTTTAGATTCAGCATTATAAGCTGTTATTGATCGAACATGAGCTTTGTATTTTCCTGTTACATTATAATCTCTAGTTGCTCTTACAGCATCAATTTCAGTAATCCCTAGTGTAGAATTTGGAGCAATTATGCCTGGATAAATGTGTTGTTTTCTCTGTAGCCTAATTACGGTATCAAAATAACTAATATCAAGTCTAATTGTTTTTGCATCAGCAACAGTTGTTAATTTCCCATTTTCAAAAGCAATGGCAGCATTATCTATTACTTTTCCATTACCTAAATGAGCAACACCATTTAGTATAAGTATTTTTTTGATTTGTTTTGGCGCAGGAGTTTCTACTTGAGCAAGTATGTTCAACGTTAAAAGTTGTAAGCATAACGTTGCAATTAATATAATATGTGGTTTTTTCATAATCTTATTTTTTACTATTAACTAACAACTAGTTCTATTCTCCAACAGTATCACAATGATATAATTTTGGCTTTTTATTAGATGTTGGCTGTGTTTTTTCTCCACCATCTTTAGCAGCAATCATTTTTTCAATAATTCTTGCTTTTTCTTTTTGATTTGCTTTTTGGGTTTCTACATCTTTTTCAATGTCAAAATAAATGGCACCTTCAATAATGGTTTTTTCTACTTTAGCATAAATAGATAAAGGGTTGTCAGACCATAATACAACATCTGCATCTTTTCCAACTTTAATGCTTCCTAACTTATCATCTAAGTGTAATAATTTTGCAGGGTTAAGTGTTACAAATTTCCAAGCTTCCTCTTCGCTAACACCACCATATTTTACTGCTTTTGCAGCCTCTTGGTTTAATCTTCTTCCCATTTCAGCATCATCAGAATTAAAAGCAACTGTAATCCCTTGTTTATGCATTATAGCCCCGTTGTACGGAATAGCATCGTTAACTTCATATTTATAGGCCCACCAATCAGAAAAAGTAGAACCTCCTGCACCATGCTTTTTCATTTTATCAGCAACTTTATAACCTTCTAAAATGTGTGTAAATGTGTTTACCACAAACCCCATAGAATCGGCAACATGCATTAGCATATTTATTTCCGATTGTTGGTAAGAATGGCATGAAAT
>JAESTF010000308.1 GCA_016763795.1 Flavobacteriales bacterium | reverse complement strand
TATATAAAAAATATAAGCTCAAAAAACTAATTAATAGAATTATGAGCCTAGAATAGTATTGCATAAATTTAATGAAGAAAAGTGTTGTTTTTTAACTCAGTTCTTTGTTGGCATACGTTTTCATTTAGTTTTCAAATATAGCAACTGCTCTAACAGGAGAGCCTGTTCCTCCTCTAATTTTTAAAGGAAGTCCAATAAATCGAAACCTTCCTCTTCCAATTAACAAATGAAGGTTTATCATATTTTCATAATGGGTAAAACCTAATTCTCCACAAATATGATGTACCTCTTTATTTGATATTTTAGGAACTCCAGGAGACATTGTTTCGACTCCGAAAGCAGATATTTTTTTTTCGCCTAACCATCTAGCAGATTCAGCAGTAATTCCAGGTCCGTTACTCCAATTTTTTCCATTAAAATTTTTCCTGTAATGGTTAGTATAAATTAAAACGGTATCTCCTTTTTTTATTTGGAGGTTGGCTTTTGTACAAGCGTTTTCAATTTCATTAGGTTCAATTAATTCTTTTAATCCTTTGTGAGAGAAGTCTAAACAAATTCCTTCAGTATAGAACATTGATAGAGGCATTGTATCAATAGATTGACCTTCGTATTGTTGTGCCATATGGTTTATAGCGTCAACATGAGTTCCTGTATGTTCTCCAAGTTCTAACTTATGTACAGCAGGAGTCCTTTTTTTTGGATTTTCTATTCCATCCCATTCTTCGTGCGTATTATGGATAGTCATTTTAACTTGAGGAAGGTCTTTATAGACAGGCATTCCTTCGTAAATTTCTTGGCTTAAATCGATAATTTCTGTCATTTAATTTCGAATTTTTATGTTTGTTTTAAATGGATGTCAACGGTTTGTACAAGGATAGTAGGGGGTAAAACGTACTTATTATTTTCAGTTTTATAGATTCTATTAATGTGTGAGAACTTTGAGGTTTGTACTTTCTTAGCCATTGTTTTATCTTTCATTTTTAGTAAGATCAACCATATTGTTTAAACCCCAATTATTCAATTCATTTATAACTTTATTTAAACTTTTCCCGAGTTCTGTTAAACTGTATTCTACTCTTGGAGGTACTTCTGCAAATACCTTTCTAATAATAACACCGTCAGATTCTAATTCTCTAAGATTATCTGTAAGCATTTTTTTACTGATATTATTAATATGTCTATGCATAATCCCAAATCTATTAATGTCTATGTAGAGCGCATAAATAATTCTAATTTTCCATTTACCACCAATAACAGACATTGTTGTTTTAACTCCACAAGACGGTTGGTCAATAGTTCCTACATTAGTTTTTTCATTTTCCATATTTTAAATTATTGATTTACAGTAATAGTAACTTTTTTATGACTAGGTAACAAAAATATAACTACTTGCAAAAATAGAACTAATGAAATAAGTTTGCAATATAAATTTTAAAAAATAAATAAAATGAATACTACAAAAAGAGCAAAAATAGTTCGTTTTCATGAAATTGGAAACGCAGACGTTTTAAAAATTGAAGATATATCTATCTCTAATCCAACAAAAGATGAAGTTACTATCAAGGTAGAAGCTATCGGAATAAACCGTGCAGAAGTAATGTTTAGAGAAGGGAAGTATTTAGAAACTCCTGTATTTCCTTCTCGTCTTGGTTATGAGGTAAGTGGAGTTGTTGAAGCAATAGGGCCAAATGTTAAGTTATTTAAGGTTGGCGATAAAGTAAGTACTATTCCTGCTTTTTCAATTGGACAATATGGTGTTTATGGCGAAATTGCTACAGTTCCAGAACATGCAGTGGCTAAATATCCAGAAAACTTAACAGCAGAGCAAGGAACATCTATATGGATGTCATACCTAACAGCATATGGATCAATCATTAAAATAGGTAAAACGAAACAGAATGATTTTGTATTAATTACCGCTGCTAGTAGTAGTGTAGGGTTGTCTTCTATTCAAGTAGCAAAAACTGAAGGAGCAATTGTCATTGCAACAACTAGAGGTAATGATAAAAAACAATTCCTTTTAGATTCAGGTGCAGATTATGTAATCGTTACCAATGATGAAAATCTAGAAGAGAGAGTAAATGAAATAACGAATGGTAAAGGAGTAAACTTAATATTTGATCCCATTGGAGGAAGCTATATTGAAACTTTGGCGGCAGCTGCTGCCGTGGGAGGTACTATTATTGAATATGGAGCTTTGTCACCAGAACCAACTCCATTTCCACTATTTACAGCTCTAAAGAAAGGATTAGTGATTCGTGGATATACTCTTTTTGAAATTACAACGAATCCTGAAACATTAGCCAATGGAAAAGACTATTTGTTTAATAAATTTAAAGAAGGTGCTTTAAAGCCAATTATTGACCGAACGTTTTCTTTTAATGAAATAGTTGATACTCACAAGTATATGGAGTCAAATGTTCAAAAAGGAAAAATTGTAGTTACAGTTTAAATGGAGTTCATTTAATGTTATTATTGAGGTAATATGAGTCTTAAAATAATACTCATATTACCTTTTTTGTACATTGTTGCCTGCTGGCTTTATTCATTTAATAATTTAGCTACAAAATCAATCCATTCATATTTGGGAATACTTTTATCTATATAATAGTCTGGTTGAATTCCTTTGTTATCAATAGTCATTTCTGGTATTCTCATACTTCTAGATAAACTATATCCCAATTCAAATTCTTCACAAGGTGATTTCACAAAATACATATTTGAGATATCAAGTACTCCAGTTGTGGTTGTTCCAAATAATTTAACTTTTCTACTTTGTTTAGCAGCTAGTAAAAACTGTTCAGCTGTACTACCATTATTTTCATTTATGATAATCCCAATGTTTTTAGGGAGTGGATAAACAGTATCGTATGTGGTTATATTTACAATAGTTGAGTCTAAGTTTACAAAACTTCCTATTTGTTTGTTTAGCTTGTCGTATGATTCTTTTGCCCACTTTTTTTCTTCGGCATCAAACCCCCATTTAGGATTATTGATAAAGTCAAGCATTCTTTGATTATTCAAAGGTGTTGAGAGTAATTCAACTCCAACCGTTCGTATAGGATTTGTATATAGTATAGATAACAATTCCTTAAAACTTCCATCACTTCCACCTCCATTATTTTGAATATCAATAATTAGATTCGGAGTCTTTAAGATTAATTCTTTATTTGCTAAAATAACACTATCAATAATTTTTTTTTCAGAACCTCTAAAGGTTGGAATTCTTAAATAAGTTGTTTTATCATTAAGAACTTCAAAATAGGGTTTCTCAGTAGCGATTGATTTGAAATATTGATCAATTTTAGTATTATTGTTATACTTAGGTTTTATTCTTTTAAGTGTAATGAAACCCATTTGTATATAATTATTTCCCAAAAGTTTTATGCTTTCAAAAACTTGCTTAGAATGATCTCTCATAAAATAGACTGAAGAATTGTCAGAATTTATTTTGAATTTAATTTGCCCTTTAGTCCAATAAATTTCGTCAGCCTCTATAATGAAACCTACGTATTCATTTTTAATTTTTTTAATCCCTATTTTATATGGTTCAGAGATCCAAATTCCTTCATAATCTATTTCTTTCTTTAATTCCAGGTATTTATTAAATTCCTTTAAATCAATGTCTATATTTTCAGCATCTTTGTATTGTTCAATTATTTCTTCACTATTCAATTCTTTAGAATTGTTTTGACTAGATTCTTGATTTAATCTTTTTATAGCAATATGACCTGATCGGAAAAAAGTAAGCCATTCATATATAGTATTTGTACATTCATTTAACTTGGTAATAGTCTTTATTTTTTGAATAAATACTTCATTGTGCTTTTCATACACCTGTTTGCCTTTGTTTTCTATTGCATAAGAAAATCCAGCATCATTTTCTTCAAATGTTTTTTTTACCCAGTTGAAATTCGATTCGCAATCACAGTTTTGGGAAAAAAGAAATAGGGGGAAGAATAATAGAGTAATAAAAATTAATTTGTTCATTTTGATGGTCTTTCTTTACTAAGACGATAATAGTGGGCTTTTTGTTACAGTTAGTTATTTTTAGCTTGTAGGTATTTAGTATATGGTAAGTAGAGTAGTAGAAAGCAATAAGGTTTTGGTTTATTACGTATTGAAATTTACAATTTTTCTTTAAATAAATAATCCGCAAAATTTACAATTTTGCGGACTTTATAAAATGAACTGACGTTGGTTTAAGTATTAAAACCCTTATTGTTTATACACTTTGTTAGTAACTGTATTTATTCACTTACCTTATAATTTCCTGGTGTAAATTGGAAAGCTATCATTAGTCTATTCCAAGTGTTTATTTGTGTTATTGCTAATGTTAAATCACATATTTCAGATTTTGAAAAGAATTCAAATAACGCTTTGTAAACACTTTCAGGAATTGGTTTTCCATTTAATTTAGTTAGCCTTTCCGCTAATTGTAATACGGCTCTTTCTTTGTCTGAAAAATATGGTGTTTCTTGCCATACACATAAAGAAGCCATTCGTAATTCAGTTTCGTTTATGTTTTTTAGTTCTTTATAATGCATATCGACACAATATGCACAACCATTTATCTGTGATATTCTTAGTCTTAATAACTCAAGTAATGGCATTCCAATAGTTGAACTATGTAGATAATTTTCAACTGCTCTTAATTTTTCAAATATTTCGGCAGGTACTTCTTGATACGATATTCGTTCCATAATATTATTGTTTTAATGATTAATTTATGGTACAAATTTATCGCCTATCTCTTCCTTAATGATTAAGGTATCTTAAGAAATAAGAGAAAGACTATTTTCTTCTTAACTCACTTAAGTATTCTGGTGTAATTTCTAAATATGATGCAATCATATATTGTGGAACTCTTTGAGCAAAAACAGGAAAATTGTTTATTAAATCATCATATCTATCTTTGCTTTTCATCTGAAGATATATGTCACTTCTACGCTGGATGGCAATTAACATATTTTCTGTAATCATTCTAAAAAACCGTTCAAGTTTTGGTATGGTTTTGAAAAGTTTATCTAATTCCTCTTTATCAATAATCAGTACTGTAGTTTTTTCAATTGTTTGAATAGATGAATATGATGGGACACTTTTTATGTAACTTTCCATATTAGTTACCCACCAATTTTCAAGTGCAAATTGAGTTATTTTTTCATTCCCTTTATTGTCAATATAAAATGAGCGAACTAAACCACTTATGATAAAATAATTGTTTTTACATACTTGACCTTCTTTGAGCAGATAATCTTTTTTCTTAAAAATTTTCTGAGTTAATTTTGAAAATATCTCATCTATTTCTTCGTCATTGAACTCAACATAGCTACTAATATGATTTTTAAACTGGTCTTTCACTTTTGTTGAGTTTTTATTGTTGCTAACGCTGTTGTATAAGATTAGTTGTGTGTTTTAAGCACTAAAGTTAGTAAATCACAGATAGAAAGTCCGCGAGGACTTTCGTAAATAAGCTAAAACTAGCAATTAATTTATATGGTGTTAGCAACGGGGCTTTCTTTCGGGTTGTCTATAAAGTCTAATTGCTGTGTAAATAATCCATAAGAAATAGAATAAGAATACAATTCTTTGTCCAAGAGAGGGAATGTTTGGAAATATAAATGGCCAACTACCAAATAATATTGTCAACCAAGTAAAAATTAATGTTGGTTTAATTGCTTTTTTCCAATATTGGCTTTTTCGCATTTGTTTAGGATAAGTAAAAGCTCCAATTAAAAAGAAAATATAACTACCAAAACTCCCGACTGTATGCAATAACATTGTAGTCGATTGTCGGTTGTCAAAATCGCCAGGAAAAACTCCTGAGATTGCCATAAAAATACCGCTCAATAAAATGCTATATAAAGGTAGTTTGCTGGATTTTTCAACAGCTAGATTTTTATGTAGTCCTATTGCGTAAATTGCTATTAATATCCCTGTAAGAATGTATCCAAGACTGTTCCAAACCCATTTATTTGGCGCATCAATAGAGCCAAGTTCGCTTATCGCTTTAGTGAACATAGAATATTCTGGACGTATTCTAGACATTATGAAATAGGTAGTCCAAAAAACTATTATGGCTGCAATTCCGATTATTCCGTAAGTTTTGTTATTCATCTATATTTTTTAGGTCAAAGGTATTGATTAGGGCAGTTTCTAAATTTGATTTAAATCAAAAAGTACCTTTTGTCGATCTGACCCTACTTAATGTTTCTTGTGTCATTCCTAAATGGGATGCCAACATTCCGAGTGGTACTCGCTGCAATTTGTTTTTTGAGGTTTCTTCAAAGAATTTGTAGCGTTCTTTTGCAGAGTTAAACTGAAGTGAGATAATACGCTCGGACTGTTCTAAAAAGTATTTTGAAATCAACATTCTCCCAAATCGTTCCATTTCGGGGAAATCTTTAAAGCATTCTTCGAGGTCAGTTAATGAAATTTTAATGAGTTCTGTTTCTTCTAAAGTTTGAATATGGAAATGATCAGGAATGTTTTGAAGAAAGCTGTAAATCGAAGTTATCCATTCATTTTCTGCTGAAAAGTTGTCTGTAATTTCTTTGTCTCCTTTTTTGTAGTAAATTCTTGTAAGTCCTTTATTTATAAAATAGGTAGTTGAACAAATTCTTTGAGGTTTATGAAGAAAATGACTTTTAGGAAAAGTCTCAATATAACAAATTGATTCAAGACGATTTCTTAGCTCGTTTGAAACTGGGATAAAATTGGTAATATGGTTTATTAAACTTTCGATTCGGTTTGTTGGTTTTTATCCTTGTTGCTAACGGTATTGTGTATGGTGTCGTAGCATCCCGAAGGGTGCTATGCACTATACACCTTGTTACCACACGTTTTTATTTCTTATTAATTTGCTTCAAGACATAGTCCAATTGACTATCTCTCCCTTCGATTAAATCTTGCACCGTTAAAGGAACTTGAATATCCGGCAAAACTCCACTTCCAATTAAAACGGAATTATTACTTACAAAATGGTCTATCTTCATAAGTGGAATTCTGACCATTATTTTGGAGTTTGGTAGTTCATATGTTGCAAAATAATTTCCGGAGTTAAAATAGTATCCACCACCTGCTTCTTCACCCACTACTATCATCTCATCCGTGTTTTTAGCACTTAAAGCAACAGTTGCACCAGCTGAGTATGTTCTTCCTCCGATTAGAACATATATTGTACCATCAAAAGCTTTTTTGTGAGGTATAATCTTAGAGTGTTCTATATGTTCCTCCTTTAGTCTCCAGCGATCATCAACTTTTATAGTATCAAAATTGGATGCAAAAAACTGCTTGTAGTCTGACATAGTGTGAATAATATACTTTTTTTCCGGAAGAACATTTGTTACTACACTTCCAGATTTTATTTGTTTAGAGGGCTCGTGGATTAAAAAAGAAATTAAATCGATTGCACTGATTCCATATCCGCCATCATTTTGTCTAACGTCAATTACTAAGTTTGAGGATTTCTTCTTTCGAATTGATTTGAATAAATCATTCAGTTTGGATTTAAATTGATCAGGATCCAGACTAAATGAATTTACCGTTAAAACAGCAGTATTTAAGGAATCGATATAATATACAAAAGGACTTTTTCCTATTATACTTGATTTAAAATATTCAAGTTTATCT
>JAESTF010000307.1 GCA_016763795.1 Flavobacteriales bacterium | reverse complement strand
GAGACACAAAGAATTTTTTAAAGAAGATGCTGAGCAATTAAAAGCTCTTTTAGGAAATCATTTTACTTGGTAAAATAAACAGTTATTTATGAAATTGAAGTGTCCAGCGTGTAAGCAAAGTTTGAATAAAGAATATGTTTGTATAAACAAACATCATTTTTTTTTGATGAAGATGTCCTTCAATTAATGGCACCTAATTTTAAAATTAAGCTTGAAAATTGGTTATTCGACTTTGAAGATTTTAGAAAGTCTAATCTTAAAAAAATAGATTTTAATAGTTTGCCAAAATCAGGAATAAAAGTGGAAAAAAAGATTTGGAAAGCAAGAGCTGAGGATTTCTCCATTATTAGCAAATTAATTAATAACAATATAAAGACAGCATTAGATATTGGGAGTTGGAATGGCTGGTTAGCAAATTCTTTAACAAAAAAAGGTCTAAAAGTTACTGCAATAGATTATTTTACTCATGAACTAGATGGGATGAAAGCAAAAAAAATTCTATGAAAATAATGATTGGAATTCTATACAAATGGATTTGGAAGATTTAAGTGTTTTTAACGAGAAATTTGATTTAATTATTTTAAATAGATGCTATCCTTATTTTACTGATATGAAGAAAGTTATTGAATCAAGCCTGCAACTATTGTCTCCAAAAGGAAAATTAATTATTACAGGGTTAAATATTAATGATAAAAAAGAAGATACAGAAGAATTTAAAAAAGCCAAAATTAATTTCAAAGAAACATACAATAAAGATTTTCTATTTAAACCTTTTAAGGGGTTTATAGATGAAGATGATATTTCTAATTTAAAATTAAAAGGGTTTAAAATATTGCTTTGCCCTAACTTTAAGAATAGAACTAAGAAGTTACTTTCTTCTAAGCGAAATATAACTTATTATGCAGTTTATAATCGGTAGATTTGTTATCCTTGAAAAACAATAAAGTCATATTATTTAATCCCAGAAGTGCCAAATGGAAACACCGTATTCCTAATTCTATTTTACAAGTTGGTGCGTCTATTTATGGTAAATATGATTTCGATTTTATTGATGGTAACATGGAAGTTGATCCATGGTTAAAAATTGTAACATTATTAAAAACAGGGAACTACAAATATGTAGGGTTTACTGTAATGCCTGGCCCGCAATTAAAGGAAGCCATTCCTTTTAGTAAAAAAATAAAAGAACAGTTTCCTAATATTACAGTTGTTTGGGGAGGTTATTTTGCTACTAACCAACATAAAGTTGTCTTAGAGAGTAAGTATGTAGATTTTGTTGTGTCAGGCCCTGGAGATACTGTTTTTCCTGAACTATTAGAAGCATTAGATAATAATGAACCTTACAATAAAATAAAAAATCTTATTTATATAGAAGACAATAAAATTGTTAAAACTCCTAAGCAGAAATTATTAAATCAAGATACTTTACCAAAATTACCTTACGAATACTTTCATAAGTTTTATCCTATTTCAGATTATTTGGCCAAAACATTTATGGGTAATAAAACCATTGGTTATCATTCTAGCTTAGGCTGTCCGTTTACTTGCTCTTTTTGTGCTGTTGTGCCTATTTATAATGCAAAATGGCAAGGGAAATCTGCTCAAAATATTTATGAAGACATTATGTGGTTGAAACAAAATTTTGGCTTAGATGCTATCGAGTTTCATGATAATAATTTTTTTACTTCTCGTAAAAGAGTTGTGGAGTTTTCTGAATTAATGAAAGATGAAGGAATTGCATGGTGGGGAGAAGGACGCATTGATACCATTAATAAATACAGCGATGATGATTTAGCATTAATGAGTAAAGCAGGATGTAAAATGATATTCTTTGGTGCAGAAACAGGTAGCGATGAAGTTCTGGCTCAGATGGATAAAGGAGGTACGCAAACAGCTGCACAAATTAGAGAGGTTGCAGCAAGAATGCAACAGTTTGGTATTGTACCCGAATATTCTTTTGTATTAGGAATGCCTGGTGATAATGAGCAAAAAGTAATGAAACAAATTAAGGATGATATTAATTTCATAAAAGAGATTAAAACGATTAATCCTAATACAGAAATAATCATCTATTTATATAGTCCAGTGCCTTCTGAAGGATCTGAATTATACGAACGAATTACAAAAGCAGGGTTTGCATTTCCTGCTACATTAGAGGATTGGTTAAACCCTACTTGGGAAAATTTTGATTTACGAAGAAATCCCTTAACACCGTGGTTAACACCTAAAATGATAGATACTATTCAAAATATTGAAACGGTGTTAAATGGATATTATCCAACTGCTTCAGATTATCGAATTGTTGGTTTTAAAAAAGTACTCATGAAAACTGCTGCTTGGTGGAGGTATAAAATGGGGTTTTATATTTTACCCTACGAAATTAAAGCGATGCATAAGTTCTGGAAATACAGGCAGCCAGAAATTGAAGGTTTTTATAGTGAATAGTTACTATGAGAAAAATTATCACTAAAATAATTCATCCTTTTTTACGCATATTTGCTAAATACTATTTTTCTAAACCGCGAAAATACAATTACAAAAACATTGGAGGAATTGTAAACCCTAAAGTATTTCACCCTCAATTTACCATTAGTACTAAAATTTTATTAGACTATTTAAATAAAGAAAATCTGGTAAATAAAACACTTTTAGAGTTAGGTTGTGGGAGTGGTATTATTAGTGCATTTTCAGCTTATCAGAAAGCGAAAGTAACTGCAAGTGACATTAATGTTTTAGCATTAGAAAATACGCAACTCAACGCGAAAAAAAATAATGTTGAAATTAAAACAATTGACTCTAACTTGTTTCAAGAAATTCCTTTGCAACTATTTGATTATATTATTATTAACCCTCCATATTATCCTAGAATTCCGAAAAATGATATAGAAAAAGCATGGTACTGTGGAAATGAATTTGAATACTTTAAAGACCTATTTTCTACCATTCAGCCTTATTTTAACAATACCTCAAAAGTAATTATGATTTTATCTGAAGATTGTGAAATTGAAATTATTAGAGATATTGCAGCTAACAATAAAATTATATTAGAACAGATATTCGAGACAAAGAAATGGGGTGAGAAGAATTATTTGTTTCAACTAAAAAGTATCTAAGTCAGCAAAATTAAATCTAAACTCAGAAATATTTATCTTTTCATCAAATGACAAGTATCCGACTAGCCAGGAAGGAAAAGGTCTAGCTATTTTAAGTAGTGCATCATGTTGTTTTGAGTGAAAATTAACCTGAAATAAGATTTCATTAAACCCTATTTTTGAAATAAGGATTTTTAATTTTTCTATTCCTAGTTTAAAATTTTGTTCGGTATCAAAATCAAAAAAACCAACATTTATAATGGAATTGAATTTTAAGTAGAAAATACAACCTTCTATCTCGATTAGAAAATGATTGTTGAAACCATTTTTGTAATTATAAAATTCACTATGATATTTTTGATGAAAGAAATTTGTTTTAAAAAAAGGATTCTTGGTATTTTCAATAAGATATGGTCGTAGTAGTTTTAGTGCTTTAGTATGAAGAATATTATTAAACCCAAGTTTATTATAAATTTTTGAGCTAGAAATATTTTTCGTTTTTATGTGAAACCTTACTAAGTTCTCATGCTCTTTCCAATTTAATTTTTTAGTACTGTAAAATGTATTTTCACTATGAAAAGCATAAACCATTTTAACATTATTTTGTTGCATTATTTCATACGATTTTAATGCTAAATTGTAATGTAAACCTTGTTTTTGGTATTCTGATAAGGTGTAAGAATCACAAGCATGAGCAATAAGAAATGATTCCTTTTTATTGGTGAACAATTGAGGAATGGCACCATAAAAAGCTATAGGTTTGTCTTTATCATAAGCAATAGTGCTAATACTTTCAATTCCTAAATGAGAAGTATCGTATTTATTTTTTATGAAACTTTCAGAAACAATATAGTTAAAAGCATTTTTAAAAATATACTGTGCATCCTTAATATGCTTTTCTTTAAATTGAAAATAGTGATAATTAGTATTTCCCATTAATTAAACATTGTATTTGATTGTTAAAACTAATGTAAGGATTTATTCCAAAACGGTTTTCTAACCGTTTATCTGCTTTGTCTTGTTCAGAAATATAGTTGACTACTAGTTGATTTTTATATCCAACATCTTCTACACAATCAATTAATTTTTGATTATAATCTCCATCAGGATAAGCAAAATTAGTCACCTCTTTTTGAGTAATGTTTTCTAAATAATTTTTACTAATTATTAATTCATCTCTCGCATCACCTAATGCTACTTCTGTTAAACAATTGTGGTATAACGCATGTGAGCCTATTTCAGCATAACTACTTTTTGATAAAGTAACAATATCGTTTTCTGATAACAATTGATGATAGGGCTTTAGAGAATCATTCTTAAGAAACAAGTTGTCCTCTAAAATTAATTCAACCAATTGCTTTTTTATCTTCCAATCACTTTTTTTTAGAAAGTGTTTTAATAACCCATGTTTAGAAATAAATTCATTGTTTGATTTTTGATATACAACGCCCTCAAACTCAAATGTGTTTTTCAAGATTGTATACCGATATAAATCTAAGGCATCTGCCCACAAAATAGTAGATTCAAATTGCTGAATTGTTGTAATAAAAAATGTTGCAGAAACGCTGTGTTTTTCTAAAATAGGAAGGGCTTCGGTTAAGTTGTTTAAATAACCATCGTCAAAAGTGATGGCTAAAGTTAATTTATTGGGATGGGATGCTCCATTAAAGTAATCATGTAAGGTAACCACATTAAAATGTTGTTTGAAATAAGCTATTTGCTTTTCAAAAAGCTGTGCACTAATAAAACGAGCGTTAATATCTGTTTTTGCGTTATTAGTAACTCCGTGATAGATGATTATCTGTTTTCCAGTACTTCTTTTAGATAAAGATTTTAAACCTACTGAAAACAATGCATCATTAGTTGTCCATTTTACTTTTTTTAAACCTCTATTTAATTTAGAGATATTCATTTAATAAACTTTTCTAATTCACTTATTTCCCAAACACCTAATGCTTTTGCTCTAAATTCTTTCTTAAAATTCACATTGTATTGTTCCTTAATTACCAACATTGGTTTGGGAAAGTTAAATGGAGCTTTTTCTAAATTAATTGGACGCCAATCACCTGTTGTAATATTGTAATTTATGCGCTGTTTAGTAAATGTTGTTGTTATTAAATATTTACTCCCTGATTTCTTAATGTTTTTTAGTGCTTTGTTTATATCTAAGTACGAAAAATGAACAAAGCAATCTCTAATTAAAATAGCATCATATGATGTGAATTGATCTGTTATTAAATCAATTCTTTTAAATTTAATGTTATCTCGCTCGTGTTTTTCTTTGTTAGTTATAATAATTTCTTCTACAATATCTGCGCCTAAATACTTCAGCTCAGAAAGGTTAACATTTTTCATCCAATTAAAATCTCCACATGGAAGATCTAACATTGATCTTATTTTTAATTTATTTATTAACTCGTTTATTTGAGGTATTATTTCTTTTGTCTGATTTAGTGACGAACCAACCCCAGAAACACTATCATTATTTCCCCATCTGTTTTGAGAATAAATAGTGGTAAAAACAGTTTCTGTATTAAGTCCTAGATATCTAGATTTACGTTTAGTATACTTCAATTTGGAATAAAAATCTAAAAGAATCAAGGGGGTATATTTTTTTAGTAATTGTTTCAATTAAGAAAGTTTCTGTTCTCGTTTTACCAACTGAATAATATTTTTATCAATAGGGAATTTATAGTACTTCTTTTTTAAACGATACTTAGCTAATCGTTTTAAAGGACTGAAAAATTTCGATTTATTTCGAGCAACTTTGCTATAAAATTTAAAATTTTCTACTAAATCATATTTTTCTTTACTAACCCAAGGGCCAGAGGATCCAATATAATCAAAATCAGACCATTCTAATAATGTTTGAGGTAATTCATACCCTTTACGAACTACGTCATCTGTAATGGCAGTTCCTGGGTAGGGCTTAAAATAAAAAATAGGAGTCTGAAATTTAGGAGACATTCTTCCTAACTGATAGGCTTTATCTATACTTTTTTGAAAACTTTCTTCCGATTCGTCAGGGAAACCAATAATAAATGGGAAAATTACAGAAATTTCATGCTTCTTACAGCGTTCGGCACACAAATCAACGTGCTCCATTTTAATATCTTTCTTTAGCCAATCCATCATTTCTTGACTGCCAGATTCAACACCAACTAAAATTCTTCGCATTCCTGCTGATGCTAAGAACTTAAATTCTTCATCCGTCATTCTGTTTCCTTGATCGGCTCGCATTGTTCCTGCCCAAGTAATGTTAATGTTTTTATCTTTTAAGATATTCGCAAAATCAATAATTCGTTCTTTGTAAGTAAACAATGTTTCATCCTGAAAATTAAGATCGGTAAATTGATACTTTTGATGATAATAGGCAATATCCTCTCCAATTCTATTTGCATCATAAGCAGAAAATTTCCGCTGAAAAACTTGAGGGTCAGCACAAAAAGTGCATCTAAAAAAACATCCTGTAGAAGAAATATAATCAAACTGTCGATTGCCTTTTTTCTTAAAATAAGCCTCTACATCAACTAAATCATAATTCATTTGAGGTAACTCATTCATATCTTGAATAGGGCGTGCAAAATTCTTTATAATCTTCCCATTTTCATCTCGGTAACAAATGCCTTTAATATCTTTTAATGTCGTTTTATTTTCTATTGCGGCTACAATCTCTTTAAAGGTGTTTTCACCTTGAGCCTGAACTGTAATGTCAATGCTACTTTCATCCTTTAAGGTTTGTGTTGGAAAAAGAGAAGTGTGCCAACCACCCCAAATAGTTGTTAAATTAGGTTGCTGATTTTTTACTTTTTGAGTAATTGTCAAAGCATCTTTAATTGGTTTTCCAGTAAGAGCTGTAACCCCAAAACAGAGAGCATCGTTTACTTCTAAAAGTACTTTTTCATGCGCTTCCTTTTCAATTCTTCCATCAATAATTACAATGTTGTATTTTTCTAAATCAAATGCAGAAGCAATAGCAATTAAAGCTAAAGGCATGTCATAAAACACTGTTTTAGGATTATAGAGTACTATTTTTATTTTATTATTCAAGTTCCAAATTTAAGTTATTTACTACAATTTCCCCTAATTGCTCTTGCCCCCAAATAGTTAAATGTGGATCGTTTTGATAATATAAGCTATTTTTCCTACCTGTTTGTTGAAGTATTGCTAATGGATTTATTATCCTCCAGTTTTTGAAATCTTTTTTTACTTGCTCAATTAATGGGTAGTTAGGATTTAAAATATCGGTAGATAAATCGGCTCCTAAAATTTTATTTTGCTCTAAATAGGCATTATTTATTTGAGCATTATGAGGAACTATTAGCAAATAAATAGGAATTGAATCCCCTGTTAATTCTCGAAGATCAAGTAGCTTTTCTTTCCATTTTCTATAAATAGTTATCACTTTTTTATTACTTAACAGAATTGTATTATTTAACATTAACTTATCTGCCTTATAATACATTTTTACTCTGCGATTGTATAGCTCTTCAGAAAATTGGGGTTTTTGTAATTTTTTAATAGATTGATTCTTACTGTTTAAAAAAGACAAACGATGGTTAATGTATTGGAGTACTATAAAGTATTCTGAGACTTTCCAAAACATATTTCTTGTAAAAGAAAGTTCTTTAAAATTAATAGGATGTTGAATGTCCGTAAAATCGTTACCGGTATAAAATTGATAGATAATTGCTCTTGGATGATACCTTTTAATTCTATCATCAAAAATCAATTCATGCTGTTTTATCCCTGTTCCCGGTATAGCTGAATTTACAACGTTAAAATGGATTAAATTTTTTCGTAAATACTTTACATAACTATCTGGATGAGCAGTAAAGGAATCTCCAAAAATGAGAATATTATCTTTTTTAGAAGCTAATTGTTTTTCTGTATTTAAACCATTTAATTCTGACTGGTAAAAATCAATTATTTGGTATCTAAAGCATATTTCTAATACTGATAAGCAGAAAATGAAAAGGAACATAAAATAGCCTAATCGCCTTAAATTTTTATGTAAAATAGATTTCATTTTTTCTTTTCTGAAACAATTAGTTTTCTTCTTTCAATATCAATAACCACCAATATAGAAAAGCTTCCATAAACTAATATTGCCATTTTTTCGCTATCAATAAATGTATTAAAAAGACCATGAATAAAAAATGTAATTAACCCACAGATCGAACCAAGTATTAATATTTTCTTATTTATATCCTCCTTAAAATAATAATAGCATTTTAACCCTATATGAATGCTGTAAAATACTAATAATAGGAATACTAAAAATGCAAAAATTCCATACTCAGATAGGTAAGTTAAATACTCTGAATGAGCATTTCCTTTTTTTCCATCATGAGTACTAATCCTTGTCATATAATTAACCGATTGAAACTTCCCATATTCAAACTGATAAGTTCCAGGGCCAAAGCCTGTAAACGGTTTTTCATTAAACATTCTAATAGCACATACCCATCTGTTAATCCTTTCTAAATTAGATGCATCTGTTTGCAGGTTCGTAACAGACCCCAAATGATCTGAAATATTCTCTTCAGTATGAATATTCGTTTCTTTTTGCTGAATTGAAGTGAAAATGGCTTCATAATTGAGCCCTATGGTAAGAGCACAAATAGAGGTAGCAATTAAAAGGTGATTTATTCTAAGCCTAAACCTAAGTAAAAATGCAAACAAAATAACTCCAAATAGACTTATCCAAGAGGCTCTAGAGTACGATAGAATTTCTCCTACAATAATAAGTATTGTGAGGCCTGCAACTCCAAAATACCAACGATTTTTTTCTTTCCTTTTAAAAATTATCCAAGTAATTAAAAATGGTAAAACAAAAGCTAAACATGCACCGTAGATGGTGTGATCTGAATAATATGGTTCAGACATTATAAAAGATGATGCAACAGAAAAATTTTGTTCTCCATGCCGTACTAAAGTGCTATAAATAGGATAAATTAAGCCTATTGCATATAAAAAATATAAGGCATTTTTATTTTTACTTTTAGAATTCCAATGTGAAAAAACAAAAAAATAAACAGTAATATAACTCGTTTTTAGCAGGACTCGTTTAAATGAAATTAATGCCATTTCACTAAATGATGCGGCAATAACCGTTAGTAAAATATCTAATAATAAAATTATTGCTATGGGATGAAACACTATTTTTTTATCAAATTTTTCTGAAATTAGCAATGTTGTTCCAGCCGTTATAATTAATAATAAAGTTAAAAATTCAGAAGGGAAGCTCAGCTTTAAACTTAACAATTCAATGTACAGAGGTATAGATACAGGTGCTAAAATTATGATAGCATAAATTGCATTTCTTTTATTGCTGATAACAATAATTGAAATAATTCCCATTGTTAATACAATAACAATATTTTTTACGGAATCAATGTCTTCTATAAAAAAGAATAAACAGGTTATAACTATTATAATGGTAATTCCTAAATAATGAATATTATTATTTATCCATTTTATCATTAGTTTAACTCTTCTTTTATCTCTCTATATTTATACTTGACAATAATTAATAAAATAGCTGACAATAAACTTACCCCAATAGCTATTACTAAATTAGTTCTTAAAGATGGTGATACTTTTCTATAGTCTGGTTTGGCTTCAGAAATGATATAGGACTTAGGCATTGGAGAATCCAAAATATCTTGAGATTCTTCGTGCTTTCCTTTTATACTATACAGAATTCTTCTCTCATGAAAGTATTCATTAATTATTTTTTCTGTTTGGAGCGTCTGATTTTTAGGTGAAATAGTAAGTATCGATTCGTCTGCACTGGTGAAAGAACCTGTTTTTTGTCTTTCTTTTATCTCTTCTTTTCTTTTCTTGTATAAATTATTATCTTTTTGATTTCCACCTGTTTCTTTCGATAATGAAAAAATCAAATTCAATAATGAATCTACTTTTATTGTCTGTATTCTACTTCTTTCATTATAAAGCTTAACAGCTAATTTTGTATTTTCTTTTAGAATATTTTCTTTAATTGTATCTACAATTAAAGAAATATAATTAGCCATGTTTGCAGATAAATCTGGATCTTTCGTAGTTACCGTAATTATAATTGATAAATACCGAGTTCTATTAATGTTAATATCTCTACTTAAATATTCATTCAACTTATAACGCCAATCACTTTCAGACTCATTTAATTCATAATAATCCAATAGATTAAACTTATTTACTAAACTATCTTGTAAAATTTGCGATTCTATTAATTGAATTAATCTATCTGCTTGAATTTCATATCCAAACCCAGGACTGATTGCAACATCTTTTAGTGAATTAGATTTTGCAGGATAAATTATTGTAAAAGATGAATATTTTTTAGGAATTAAAAATGTTATAGCAACAGAAGCTACTATTGCAATAATAACAGAAAAAATAATGATTCTTCTTTCTTTAAACAGGATAACAGATACTTTTTGTTCTTTAATCATATTTATTTTAAGTTTTTTGAAGTAGTAATAATAAATAATAAATAATAGATGAGAGTTTAAAATACATCCACTTTGGTAGCAATGCAATGTTAAAACTTCGCTCTATTTGTTTCTGTCTAAATCGTTTATGTACAAATTTATGAAGTGTTTTATAAAATTTTGGACTGTAAGTACTTTTATACATCAATAGTAATTCATTTGAATCTGTCCAATTTGTTTTTTCAATTAATTGAGAAGAAACCATATCATAAAACTTAGTACCTGGTAACGGATAAGAAACAGAAATACCAATATCAAATGGCATTAATTTAAATAGCATTTTTAGAGTAGCTTGGATATCTTCCCATAACTCATCTAAATATCCAAACTGCAAGAAAAAACAAGGTTTTATTCCATGTTTTTTCATTAAAAAAGTACATTCTTTAATTTCTTGAATGGTAGTTCCTTTGTCCATGTTATCAAGAATTTTTTGAGAACCACTTTCTGCTCCAATCCATACTTCATCACAACCTGATTCGGCTAAATTTTTGATATTTTCATCCGTTAGTAATAAATCTGCTCTTGATTGTATTTTATATTGAATTGTAATATTTTCTTTTTTTAGCAAGAGGTTAAACTCTTCAACCCATTTTGGTCGTAAGCCAAAAATATCATCACAAAACCAAATATGGTCAAAATTAAATAATGATTGTATTAATTTAATTTCACTAATTACATGGTGTGGTGTTCTTGAATTATATCTAACACCATAAATTGGTTTAGCACACCAATTACATTTGTAAGGACAACCTCTCGTTGTTGCAAGATTTATTGAAAAGTAACCATGTATTAACCATGCTTTTTTATATAAATCAATATCAATTAAATTCCATGCTGGTAGAGGTAAATCATCTAAAGATGTTAATACGGCTCTTTTTCGATTGACAACTATCTCTTCGGAATTTTGGTAGGCAATACCTTCAACTTCAATAATAGATTCGTTAGAGTCAATATTGGTGATTAATTGATTTAGCGTTTCATCACCTTCTCCAATAATAACCTCATTTGCTCCTGCTTTTAAATAGTTAGCATAGTGATCGGTAGAGTCACTACTAGAAATAATAACATGGATTCCTTTTTGACTTGCGATTTTAATCATATCCAAAGCTGCATCTCGCATGTTTGTTAAACACATCTTTGTTAAATAATTAAATCCATCATCGTAAATAACCAGAACATCTGGTTTATATTCATCTAAAAGAGGTTTGATTTCATTTTGGTGTGACACAAAATTGGTGTCAAATAAACGGACATCATATTTTTGTTGAATTACAGCTGCCGCTTGAATTGTTGCTAAAGGAGGGTAGGGCTTACGTTGATTAAATTGCTTTTCATCAAACTTTAAAAAATAGCTATGTGTAAATAATACTCTCATAGTTAAATTTCAAGTTTTAACATTCGCTCTTTTAAATCTGCAAGTACTCTATTTTGAAAATCTTGTGGATGGTGTTTAGAAACACCTCTATTAGTTCTCATGGTTAATTCAAATTTTTCTTTATTAAAATGTTTGAATTTATTCTCCCATCTCTTAAAGGTTTTTTTCATGAGCCATAAATCAAGTTTATCTGCAAAGGAATCCTGTAAAATAATTTCTATTATTTTACTGCCTTTAATACTATTCGTTTTAAGTGGGAAATTGAATGGATGATGAAAATTGGGGAAATAATCTTTTGTCCACGAATTTTTTTCTTTTAATTGACTAATTATCGCCTCATTATAGACAGGTATTAGGTAAGAAATTTCGATTGCTGTAAACATGTTCTGATCATGAATTTCTAAATTATTTTCATCAACAAAATAGTTAACGCAAAAGTATTTTTTAGAATTTAATAGAAATGTCTTTTTAAAAAGAACTAAAAAGCTTCTACAAATCCAAAGCCTATTTGCTGCCGTAATAATAAAATAATCAATATCACCATCAGCATACATTACTCCTTTTGATAAAGATCCAGATATTGCAACTCCCTTTACAAAAGGAAATTTGCTTATAAGAGAAACAAAGAAAGGAAGTTTTTTTATATACTTTAGAGCTTCTTTTTCTTTAGATAAACGCTCTTCAACTAATTCTTTTACATTTTTTTGTAAACTATAATATCCTTCATATTCAAAAAAAAAGCTACTTTTTATTAAATCATCAGAATTTTTATTAGATAAATTCTTAACCTCATTCTTTGTTAAGGGATGGTTAAAAACATCAAAATAGGCAATTATCTTTGCTGGACTTATTGCTTTTAATAGATTTTTTTTATATGTAGGTAATGAAGTAATAATTTATTGTAATAATGATGTGCAAGATACAATTTTTGCATTTGATTTAGTTGGTTTATTAATCGTTAAAATTGATGCTAAGTCAATTCTTACAGATACTAAATTTAGGCTTTAAAAAACGATTCTTCTTTTTGGTTGGGCTCCTTTTCCTTTTCGGTGTTTGTTTGGCTTTTGGTAAAGGTGGCGGGTAGGGTTGGGTCGTTTAAACTTAATACTTGGACTGCCTTTGATTTTTACAGGAGGTTGGGGTTCATTTTTCACTTTTAAAACAGCCTTTCTTTCTTCTAATTCAATTTCTAGAATTATCTCTTTTTTAGTTTCCTGCAAGGCAATTTGGTTTTCTGCTCTTTCTTTTTCCGCTTTTTTTGCTAATTCAGCTGCTTTTTCTTTTGCTAATTTTTCTTCTTGAGCTTTTTTAGTTGCTTTTTCTTTTTCTTGTTTTGCTTTAGCCTCTGCTAATTCATGCTTTTTAGTTTCCTTTTTTGCTAAAATTTTTTCTTTTTTTGCTTCTTTGGCTTTGGCAATAGCTACTATTTCTTCTTGTTTTGCTTTTTCTTCTTCAGCCTTTTTTATTGTAGCTTCTCTTTTAGCAGCCTTTTTTGCTAGCGCAGCTTCTTTAGCTAATGCTTCTTGCTTTATTTTTTCTTGAAGTTGTTTTTGTTCTGCCTCTGCTTTGATTAACGTATTTTTCTCTGCTTTTTTAGCGGCTACTTCCGCTTCTATTTTGGCTGTTATTTCTTTTGCTAATGATTCTGCATTCTCTTTAGTAATACGTTTTGCTTCTGTTTTTTTAGCAGCAATAGATGCCGCAGCTATTGCAAGTTCTTCGGCTTTCGTTTTTACTAAGACTTCGGCTTTCGCTTTTTCTTTTGCTAAACGTTCTTCTTCTTCCTTTTTTTTTGCAGTTTCTGCCTTCTCTATGGCTTTTTTCTCAGCTTCAGCTCGTGCTTTTTCTTCAGTTCGTTGCTTTTCTGCTTCAGCTTTTTTAGCTAATTCAGTTTCTATTAATTTTATTTTACTTTTAGGTTCTGATTCATTAGGGTAAAGGGTCGAAGCATTTTTATAAGCTGCAAGAGCATTTTTATAATCTTCTTTAGTAAAAGATTTATCAGCTGTTTTCATTAAGCTGTTATATTCTTTTTCTTTTAGTCTTTCGGCCTCTTCAGCTTTTTCTGCTTCTTTGGCACATTTATTTAACATTTTATTTAATTTTTCTAAGCGTGGCATCGAATAATCCATATCCCAATCCATAACATTCTTTTTAGGATAGTAAATAGCGCTACCAATAGGACTATTTAGCATGTCAGATTTTATACAATCGTTAGGTTTGAAGAGTGTAATTTCAGCACCCATGTCAGGTACTTTTTCTCTTTTAATATCAGGCACACCATTGGTGTTCATCGTGATAGTCTTACTGGTAAAACCGGCTTTAGAAAAGCTAATAGTGTAAATTTTATCGTATTCTAAAACCAATTTGTATTCTCCTTTTTCGTCAGACTTTCCTTTAGCAATGGTTTTCCCACCTGCAGAAGCCGTTATGTTTACTCCAGAAATTGATTTTTCGGTATAATAATCAGAAATAACACCATCTAAAAAGATGTTATCTTCCATCCATTTTTCTTCTTGTTTGTCTCCATCTAATTGAGCAAATCCAACAAGGTTGATGAAAACTAAAAAAAGAAGTGTATATGATTTTTTTATCATGATATTTTCATCGCTCTATCCATGCTACGTTTATCATCTTTAGCTTTTAAATCGTGACGTTTATCATGTAGTTTTTTACCTTTTGCTAAAGCAATATCAAGTTTAGCATGACCTTTCCCATTAATAAATAAACTTATTGGAACAATGGTTAAACCAACATCTTTTTTCTTTTTGATGAGTTTGTCAATCTCGTTGCGGTTTAGTAGTAGTTTTCGATCTCTACGAGGTTCATGATTGTTGTAAGAACCTTGTTCGTATTCAGCGATGTACATGTTTTTAATGAAGATCTCACCTTTATTTATAAAACAATAGCCTTCAACAATACTTGCTTTTCCTGCTCTAATAGATTTGATTTCTGTTCCTGTAAGTACAATTCCAGTAGTAAATTTTTCTAAAAACTCGTATTCGAATTTAGCTTTCTTGTTTTTTATGTTGATTTGATTCGGCATCGATAGCAAACTTAAGGATTAACTAAATACCAAACACTATAAACTAAAAACCAATTTAACCCAAACCAACATCTAGCACCATCATTACAATAAATCCACCAATAAATCCTAAAACGGCAATGTCGGTAAATTTATCTCGTTGTGTTTCAGGTATTACTTCTTCTACTACCACAAAAATCATTGCACCAGCTGCAAACGCTAAGGCGTAAGGTAAAATTGGTTGAAAAGCAATAACTGCCCAAGCTCCAATAACTGCAGCTACAGGTTCTACAATTGCAGAGAGTTGACCGTAATTAAAACTTTTCCAACGACTTAATCCTTGCCTTCTCAGTGGCATAGAAACAGCAATTCCTTCAGGGAAGTTTTGGATTCCAATTCCTATTGCCAGTGCAATTGCTCCACCAACGGTTGCTCCGTCCATTCCTATTGCAGCTGCTCCAAATAAAACGCCAATGGCTAATCCTTCAGGAATGTTATGTAAAGTAATTGCTAAAACTAAAAGGATAGAGCGATGCCATTCAGTTTTAACACCTTCGGCTTCATCTGGTCTTAAATTGATGTGCAAGTGTGGTAAAACTTTATCTAAAGAATATAAAAACAATGCTCCTCCTAAAAAACCAATTGCTGCGGGCATCACTTTTACAAATCCTTCCCCTTCACTCATTTCTATTGAAGGACTCAATAACGACCAAAAACTTGCAGCTACCATTACTCCTCCTGTAAATCCTAACATTCCATCAAATATTGCTCGGTTCATTTTTTTAAAAAAGAATACAAATGACGCTCCTGCAGCAGTAACTAACCAGGTAAATAATGTAGCGTAAAGTGCTTGCAGTACAGGGTCTTGTCCTTCAAAAAAGATTATTAGTTTATCCATTTTTTAGTCTGTTTTTTTAATTAATAAGTTTTTACTTACTTGATGCGAAATATTCGCTGTTTTTTTTTTGTTAACGGTAATACTCATAGAATGATCAAAATCTATAACATCATTTACTTTAATTTCTGCACCTAAAACAAGGTTTACGCTTTCTAAATAATTTAAATAACTTTTAGAATGTTCTTTTACACCAACTACAATCCCTTTTTCGGCTGATTTTAAATCAGATAAGGTAATGTCTTTAT
Organism: Flavobacteriales bacterium; assembly: GCA_016763795.1. GTDB lineage: Bacteria > Bacteroidota > Bacteroidia > Flavobacteriales_E > Vicingaceae. The sequence continues at coordinate 14,171 of JAESTF010000307.1, read as the reverse complement.
GATTATAAATATTGCCATCTTTATCAGGGATTGGGTCTCCATGTGGATCGTGTTTCGGGAATTCTAAAAAAGCATCTAATCTGTTGGTGAGTTCTTTAGATCGAATATGTTCTAATTCTTCTGCAAAATCATGAACTTCATCCCATTTAAATGCTAGTTTTTCCACTAAAAAAACTTCCCATAAACGATGGTTTCTAATAATAGAAACAGCTATTTCTTTTCCTTTTTTAGTGAGGTGAACTCCTTGGTATTTTTTATATTTCACTAATTTCTTATCTGATAATTTCTTAATCATATCAGTAACAGAAGAAGCTTTTGTTTGGATTTCTTCGGCAATAGCATTGGTAGATACACCATCTACTTTAGGTGAACTTAGCTTGAAAATGGCTTTTAAATAGTTTTCTTCGGTAAAAGAGTTCATTATATTTATTTGTCGCGAAGGTAAAAAAATAAAACATACAAATGGAAATATATTTTTAGACTTGTCTAAAAATAATAACTATATTTGTCGAAAAATTAATTATGAATAAAGTTTGTATCTACTTAGTTTTTCTATGTTGCCTATTTTTAGTGGCATGCGATAAAACGAGTCCTGTTGCTCCAGAAGAAAATGAATTGTTAGATGGCCCAATTGAAGGATTAACAACGCAGCAACAAATTCAATTTTTAAAAGGTGATGAAGCTTTTGCTGATGTTTTTACAATTAACGAAGGATTAGGGCCTTTATTTGTGGCAAATCAATGTGCAAGTTGCCATCCTGGTGATGGTAAAGGCCATCCTTTTGTCCAGTTTACTCGATTTGGACAGTCCGATACCTTAGGAAATCAATTTATGACTTTTGGAGCACCTCAATTGCAAAACAAAGCAATACCAGGTTACCAGCCAGAAGTACTGCCAACCGGAGCAACATTTACTAGTCTAATCGCCCCTGCAGTTACTGGACTTGGATTTTTAGATGCTGTAAGTGATGCTGATTTAATTGCGCTTTCAGATCCTAATGATATGGATGGTGATGGAATAAGTGGAAGGCCACATTGGAACACAATTCCTAGCTATGTGCAACTTAGACCAAATTCAATTTCGAAAAATGGAAAATATATTTCGAGATTTGGAAAAAAAGGTGCGGCTTATGATTTATTACATCAAACATCAGGTGCTTATAATCAAGATATGGGAATTACTTCATTGTTTGAACCAATAGATGTTTTTTCTTTATTAGAAATTGATCCAGAAGTTAATACAGAAACAGTGCGAAATGTAGTGGCATATTTAAAAACACTTAAACAGCCTCTACCAAGAGATGTAAATAGTGGAGATGTTATTCTTGGTAAACAAATTTTTTCTGATATTGATTGTGCAAAGTGTCATTCACCACAATTAACTACAGGAATTTCTCCTATTGAAGCTTTATCTAATAAAACATTTTTTCCTTATACAGATTTATTATTACATGATATGGGTGTCGGGTTAGATGATAACTATACGGAAGGATTTGCACTAACATCCGAATGGAAAACACCGCCATTATGGGGACTTGGTTTATCTAAAGATGCACAAGGAGGAACTTGTTTTTTATTGCACGATGGGAGAGCAACTTCTATTGAATCTGCAATTTTAATGCATGGAGGAGAAGCAGTCCAATCTAAAAATAAGTATTTATTACTTTCTGAATCAGAAAAAACGCAATTGATCACATTTTTAGAATCGTTGTAAATGGAGCGTAAGAAGTTTATAAAAAATTGTTGTTATGCTGCTATAGGAATCCCATTGGGAGCTTCTTTTTTAGAGTCTTGTGGAGTATATTATGCAACAACAACTTCTTTTAAAGAAAAAATAGTGGTACCTAAATCTGAGTTTATTAAAATTAAAAAAGAAAAGAAGATTTTCCGACAATTTATTTATGTAGAAGTTGCATCAACAAAATATCCGATATGCTTATATAAAGAGGGTGAAGAAGATTATATAGCAACACTCTTGAAATGTACACATAGAGGTTGTGAGTTGAACGTTGGAGGAGGAGTTTATAGTTGTCCTTGCCATGGTAGTGAATTCACTATTAGAGGAAAAGTATTGGAGGGGCCAGCTACTAAAAGATTACAAACATTTAAAACATCATTTGATAATGAAAACATTTATATCCATTTATCTTAAGCTTAGCGTTGGAACGTTATTAGTTGTAATTGCTCCAAGTTTAGAGGCTCAAACATTAGATTCTATTCTTATTCGTAAGGATATTGATACTTCGGCATCTGTATTAAATATGGATGCAGCTTATAATCGGCCATTTTTAACTGCAGATAAAATGCCTGTTTCATTGGGCGGATATTTAGAAGCTAATTCAATTTATAGTACTGAAGATGGAGTTACAGAAGGGTTATCTTTTCAAGCACGTAGATTAACGTTGTTTATGTCTGCATCTATTTCTAAAAGAATTAAATTTTTATCAGAAATTGAATTTGAAGATGGAACAAAAGAAATAGGGATAGAATTTGCTGCGTTAGATGTTGCTTTTCACCCTGTATTAAACTTTAGAGGTGGTATTATTATGAATCCTATAGGAGCATTTAATCAAAACCATGATGGCCCGAAGTGGGAGTTTGTAGAGCGTCCAGATGTTGCAGTAAATATGTTAGCAGCAACATGGGCAAATGCTGGTTTTGGGTTATATGGAAAAGCACATAAAGGGAATTGGGTGTTAGGTTATGAAGTTTACTTAACCAATGGGTTTAATAATAGCATTACTGATAATGAAGAAAATAAAACTTTTTTACCTGCTGCCAAAGCAAATGAAGAACGCTTTGAAGAGAGTAATAATGGAAGAGCATTGTTTACGGGAAAACTAGCGATAAAAAACAGAAAAATTGGAGAGATTGGGTTTTCTTATATGGGAGGTATTTATAATAAATTTGAAGAAGAAGGGCTTATTTTAGATGAAGAAAGGAGGTTGGACGTTTTTGCGATTGATTTTAATACCACTATTAAAAAAACGGGTACTTACATTGTTGGAGAAATAATTTTTATAAATATTGATGTTGCAGAAACGTTCACTCAACAGTTTGGTAATAAACAAAGGGGAGCTTTTGTCGATATTGTTCAGACTGTTTTAAAGAAAGAAATGTTTGGATGGAAAGAAGCTACATTTAATATTGCTGCCCGATTAGATTATGTTGATTGGAACATTGGAACATTTAAGGAAACTGGAACAGAAATAGGTGAAGATCTTTGGGCTATTTCACCAGCTATAAGTTTTAGGCCTTCTGCTCAAACTGTATTTAGGATAAACTATAGATACCAATGGCAAAAAGATATTTTGAGTAATCCTGCTGCAAAAACAGCAACTTGGTTATTCGGGATTAGTACTTATTTTTAAGAATAAGGTAATTATTTATACTCTTTTAATTCCATTTTTTTTCCATCAAAAACTGCGTAAGAATTATATTTAATCCATTCGCCAAGGTTAATGTATTTAGCTTTTTCTCCAATATTTATCTCTAGGGGTAAATGTCTGTGTCCGAAAATAAAATAATTAATAGAAGGATCTTTTTTAATGTAATCTTTACAGAAGAGTACTAGGTGCTCATTTTCTTCCCCATGAAAAATTTCATCGTATGTAATGTTGGTTTTTCTACTTTTTCTACTCCAAGCATTGGCAATTCCAATACCAAAATTAGGATGAAGTCGGGCAAAAGCCCATTGGCATATCTTACTGTTAAAAACAGCTTTAAGCATTTTGTATTTTGTATCACCAGGACCTAATCCATCTCCATGACCAATAAAAAATTTAACACCATTGTATTCTTTTGTAATCGGTTCCCTATAAAGTGTTACACCTAATTCTGTAGGTAAATAATCAAAAATCCACATATCATGATTTCCAGTAAAAACATGAATTGGGGTTCCGTTGTCGGTGATTTCAGCAATTTTTCCTTGTAATCTTATAAACCCTCTTGGAATAACACTTTTATATTCAAACCAAAAATCAAAAATATCACCAACTAAATAAATTTCTTTGGCATCAATTTTAATTTCATCTAACCACTTTACAATTAGTTTTTCGCGTTTTAAACTTTCTTCAGCATTAGGTGCACCTAAATGGAAATCAGAAGCGAAGTATATTTTATGTTTAAGTGTTTGAGGCATTGATGAAAATGTGAAAGGTCAAATATAATTAAAAGAAATAGCTTGAGAATTACAAATCTAATTCCCTTATTTTTTTAAAGGGGTTAAGTGTGTTTAGATTGAGTGTAAATCTTATTTTTTCACCGTAGCTGAGTAAGTTAAATTCACTTGAAGATTTAATCGGGAAATAGATTTCGAAAATATCAGGTACTATATTTAACGCAATTCCAAAATTATAAGCAATGTCAGAAGCACCATCCACTTCATTCCCTTTAAAGTCTTTAGTTGTAAAGCCAACAATACCAGCATCAACATAAAGACTTATATGTTTAGTTAATAAATTACTTTTTATATTAACAGCATTTAACCATTTGTTTCCTGTAACAATAGTACCATCAGATTCTGCTATTGCTAAATTTTTAAATCCACCATCAGATATTGAAATTTGTTGATTTAAGAAAGTGTTAGAGGTATTTCGGGCTAAGAAAATTTCATTATATAAATAATCAGAAGACTGTCCACCACTAAGGTTATAATTGAAATTACTGTTTGTTGTAATATTATTGTTGTATAAAAACCTTCCAATAAAAATCCTTACGTCTAAACCTGTTTTATTTTTTTTGTAAGCAAAATGATAATTAGCAGTTAAATTAAGTTTTACAAAATTGGGAGACTGTTGTAATTCTGCGGTAACATTAAAAGGATTAATAGGGTGGGTGTTTTTAATTTTAAAACTTAAGCTATTTACATAAAAATGGTTGAGTTTATCGGTAATGTTAAATCCTCCTCTATCATTGATTGAATCGTGATTAAAGATGTTATAATTTTTAAATGAAATAGATGAAGAATTAAATTGTCTAGCTCTTTTTTTCTTAAAATTAAATGTTGCTGTTGGTACAATTTTATAATACTCAGAAATTTCAGTGCCAATATTTCTGTAAGTAAAAGAGGTAGAATTTACTCCAACAGTAATATCATGAAAAATTGAGGTAGGATGGATGTGGTAAAAAGCACTAATATAGCCGTTAATATTTTCGGTATTAAAAGAATACATTGGAGCTAGTACATATTCAAACTTTTTAAAGGGAATTATTGAGTTATAAAAAGCCATTCCTAACATTCCTTTGTCATTCATATTCCAGCCCATAATAGGAGTGAAGAAAAGTTGTGTTTTATCAGGGTTTTCTAAACTTCCTAAAAATTGTAAACGAAGAGGTTCGGTTGTTTTAAGTAAACCTCTAACTTTTAATGTGTTGTTTTTACGTTTAATTTCAGGAATGTCTAATTGAGCATCAATTCTGTAATTGTCAAATTCACCTTTCTCAAAAGAAACAAAATCTTTGTTTTTAATCGGTTCGTACCATTGTGTAGTGACTATTTCTCCATCTTTAACTCCTGATATAGAAAAAGGACCGTGAATTTTCCCTTTGTTTCTGATTTTTAATAAAATGTTATTAGGATTAGAGGTGTCCTTTTTTGATCTAGCAATTTTATAGTCAATTTTACCAGTGGTCTTAATTAATCCATCAAAAAACCAACTTAAATCATGGGGTGTTTCTTCCTCAAAAATCTTACGTAAATCATTTGGCTGAGGGTGTTTGAATTTCCATTCATTAAAATAACGCTGCATACATTTATCATAAAGGTCTTCACCTAGATAAGCCATTAAATAATCGAAAACAATTGCCGTTTTAGAATAAACTATTCCTCCGTAATTTAAAGGCGTATATTCTGCAGATAGTTCTTCAATAGGTTGGTCTTGATTCTTTCTTGCGTTAAATAAATATAAAAGTTCATATGAGGTTTTGTGTTTGTAATGTGCAATGTCAAAAAGCTTTAAGGGGCTTTTTGCAATAGTGGTAGAATCACCAATTAGTGTTCTGTTCGGATATTTTATTTCAATGTACCTGTTTTCGTTCATTGAGTTTAACCCTTCATCCATCCATCCGTGGTCACGTTCATTAGACCCTAAAATTCCATAAAACCAATTGTGTCCAACCTCGTGCATAATTGTTGTCTCCAGTGTAAAAGCATTATATGATTCTCCGATAACTGTAACATTTGGATATTCCATTCCTCCACCAGCACTAATACTTCCGTCAACAGCAATAACATTGTTGTAGGGATAGTCACCATTCCAAAGTGAATAATAGTAAGTAGCATCGTTTAAATACTCAATACTTTTTTTCCATAAATCACCTTCGTTATTCGTGAACATAGCCCATGTGGTTACTCTTTTCTTGCTATTAGGTAATGTAACCTCCCCTTTTAAAACATGATATCTTTTATCAGCAAACCAAGCAAAATCATGAACTTTTTCTTGGTGATAATGGAGCGTTTTAGTGGTGTTACTTGATGGAGGGAAGTCCATTATTGGTACTCCTGCTTTATTTATAAAAATAATTTCACTTGTTTCAATTTTTGACTTAGTTGTCATTGCTTTTTCATTGAGCCAATTAAGCTCTTTTTCTTCATTTATTAAACCTCCAGTAGCAGCTACAACATAATTTTCTGGTAGTGTGATATAAACATCAAAAGTTCCAAATTCAGAATAAAATTCCCCTTGATCTAAATAAGGCATTTGGTGCCACCCATTTTTATCAAAAACAGCAGGTTTAGGGTACCATTGTGTAATTTGATAAGATTGTCCTATGTGACCTAATCGAGAGATGCTTCCTCCTGGAATTTTAACATGAAAAGGAGTCGTAATTTTTACAGTTTCTCCAGGTTTAAGTGGATCTAACAAAAAAACACTACAAATATCTTTATGTTCAGAATTTAAGCTCCATTGTAAATTTTCACTTCCAATTTTAAAATCTAACTTATCAATATAACCAAGGATATCATCTTTTGCATGATATAGAGATGTATTATGATCTTCTAACTGTTGTTTTCCTAATGCGGAGTTGTATTTTTTATAAGCATTTGGCCAAATATGAAAATATATAGAATGTAAGGTTTTAGTAGAGTTATTCGTGTAGTTAATTGTCTCAAAACCAGTTAATTCATGACTTTCATCATTTAATTCCACATTGATTGTATAATAAACTTCTTGTTGAAAATAGGGGGTGTCTTTTTGAGCAAATAAAATGAGAGGCATGGGTAAGAATGTGAATAGTAAAAATAATCTCATTGTTATGTTTTGAGGAGTATTTTTAGAAAAAATCACTTTCCAATTTTTTCTTTAATCATTGATACTAATATATCTATAGCTACTTTGTTTTCACCACCAATAGGAACAATCATATCAGCGTACTTCATAGTAGGCTCAATAAACTGATTGTGCATTGGTTTTAAGGTTTTTTCGTAACGGTTTAATACTTCTGAAACATCTCTTCCTCGTTCTGTAATATCTCTTCTAATTCTTCTAATTAAACGGTCATCAGCATCAGTATGGACAAAAATTTTAATGTCACAAAGTTTTCTCAATTGTTCACTGGTAAAAACTAAAATTCCTTCAACAATTAATATTTCTTTAGGATGAACAACCTTGTAATCGTCAGATCGAGAATGAGTTATGTATGAGTATATAGGTTGATGAATCTCTTTTCCTTTTTGTAAACTCTTAATGTGTTTTAGTAGTAAATCAAAATCTATTGAATTTGGATGGTCGTAATTTATTTTTTTTCGTTCATCAAAAGTTAGTGCTGAATTATCTTTATAATAAGCGTCTTGAGGTAAAATGGTGAGATTTTCTTCAGGTAAGTTCTTAGCTATTTTGGTAACAACGGTTGTTTTTCCTGATCCTGTTCCTCCAGCTATACCTATAATTATCATTTTTATTTGTAGATTTAGTAGTAAGTATTAAACAGTTTCTTTAACATAAATCTGAGCTAACAATTCTTTAATTATTAAGGTCATTTTTGGTTCTGCAGCTTTGGCAACTTCTTGAACTTCTTCATGACTAATTTCCACTATTTTCCCATCAACACCCAAATCAGTAATAATCGACATTGCCATGCATGGTAAATCCATATGTCGAGCAACAATAACTTCAGGTACTGTACTCATACCAACAGTGTCTGCTCCAATAATTTGGATGTATTTATATTCTGCAGGTGTTTCAAAAGTTGGGCCTGATAAAACAGCGTATATACCTTGTTGAATTTTGATGTTGTTATCAGCAGCAATATTAATTACATTTTCAATTAATACTTTGTCGTAAGGTTCACTCATGTCAGGGAAACGAGGTCCCAATTCATCAATATTTTTACCTCTTAATGGGTTGTCAGGTAGTAGATTAATATGGTCAGTAATTAACATAATATCACCAATTTCAAAATTAGGATTTACGCCACCACTTGCGTTACTTAAAAACAAGTTAGTTATTCCTAAAGCTTTCATTACTCTAATCGGAAATGTACATTCTTGTAATGAATAACCCTCGTAATAATGAAACCTTCCTTGCATTGCTACAACAGGAACATCGTTAATCGTTCCAAAAACTAATTGACCATTATGCCCTTCAACAGTGGAGACAGGAAAATTAGGAATTTCAGAATAGGGAATTGCTGTTTCAATTTCAATTTCAGTAGAAAGGTTACCTAGTCCCGTTCCTAAAACAATTCCTGCAAAAGGTTTAATAGTTGTTTTACTTTCTAAAAAAGCTTTAGTTTCTTGAATTTTTTGTAACATATTTTAATATTTGGTTGTCGAAATCCTTTTGGTCATTCCCATGAAAACATATCTCTATTGGAATGTAAAAAATAGGAATATCTTGTAATTGGTTTAAAATTTTTGGTAAAGATAAACGCATTATATCTTTTTCGGTAGAAATTATTATTTTATTATTTCCTTTTAATTTTTTATAAGCGTCTTTTATTTTTAAAATATCAAGATTCTTAAAATTATGATGGTCTGAAAATTTAATGTGCTCAAGGTGTTTGTATTGGTTTGATATTGTATTAAAAAGAGCTGTTGGTTTTGCAATCCCTGTTAATAGTAAAACAGAATAATCAAGATTGAGTATTTTTTCGATGTCTTTAGCTTTTTTTGTAAAAGAAGTAATTTTTTCATATTTAATAAATGAAAAATAAACTTTCTGATGAGGGAGAGGATTGATTTGGGATATGATTTTTTCTTTTTCGTTAAGTGTTAGATTGTTTTTGGTTTTCGAAACGATAATGATGTCAGCTCTTTTGCTTCCAGTACCCCATTCCCTTAACCTTCCAGCAGGAATTGTAGTATCATTAATGTATAGGTTGTTATATTCGGTAATTAAAATGTTTATGTTTGGATTTACCGATCGATGTTGATAGGCATCATCCAATAATATAACATCTGTTTTAGAATAGTTTTTTTTTATTTTATTGATACCATGCACTCTTTTCTCATCCACAGCTACCAATATTTTTTTAAACTTTAATTTATATTGTAATGGCTCGTCACCTATATTAGACACGTTAGAATTTTCATCCGCAAGTAAAAAACCTTTAGTAGTCCTTTTATAACCTCTACTTAATATTGCTATTTTATAATCTTTTTGAAGTAATCGAATTAAATACTCTATATGGGGAGTCTTTCCTGTGCCACCTAATGCTAAATTTCCAATAGATATTACAGGAAATTCATAGCTTATGGTTTTGAGGATGTTCCAGTCATAAAGTTTATTCCTAACGTATAGTATAGAACCATAAACCAATGAAAAAGGAAGTAGTAATATTTTGAATGTTTTTATCAAAGTTGAGGGTAAAAATATAAAAAAGATCTTAGATTTTTTTCAACTTTTTATAATGAATATTATTCACAGCACAATAAAAACAGTTTTATTTCGATTGTTGTGTAGAACGATTTATATCGATTTAATAAAAAAACGTATATTTGTAACTAATGATTGGATTAATCAAAAAATATAATCTTATTTTTTTACTACCATTTTTAATGTTGGTAATTGTTTCTTGTCAAAAGGAAGATGGAATTTCACCTATAATTGATGGAGGTAATTCGATTTCTGTAAAAGATGATGGGCCAAAATTAAGGTCTAGCGATATTGATGCTGAAGATGATAGTGAGGAAGATGGGGATAGTCAAGATGATGACTCTGAGAATGATGAGTCTGGTGGTACTATTGTAGGAGGAGATGATAATGAAGATGATGATGGAGGTACAGTTATAGGAGGAGATGATAATGAAGATGATGATGGAGTTACAAAAAATGATGATGATGATGATGATGATGATGATGATGATGATGATGATGATGATGATGATGAAAGAGATCTAGATACGGCTGTAGGTTAAAAGTTCTCTATAATTTATTAATATCTTTTTGCTCTATTTTTTAGAGTATTTTTTTTGCGCTAACTATTTTTAATAGATATAAATTCATGTTTTTTGAGCCATTCTTAAATTATTTTAAAGTCGTTCCTTTTATGATTTTGTCACTTTTATTCTAAAATTTAACCGTTTACAAAACCTTTTGTAAAAAACAGAAAAACTATTGATATTTTTACTCAAAATAATTTGGTTTTCAAGTTTTATATTATATATCTTTACGCCTCTTTATTTGCACGAATAAATAAATTTTTAGAAATATGTTAAAAAAACTAACTGTTTTAGTATCTGTATTGTTTACAGTTTCTTTAGCTATCGCTCAATCGGGTGGTACTATAAAAGGAAAGATTCTTGATAAGGATAATGGTGAGCCATTACCATTCGCAAGTGTTGTATTGATGAAAGGTGGAGCTCAGGTGACTGGAGCTACAACTGATTTTGATGGTAAATTCACATTTTCAGCTTTAACGCCTGGAAAATATGATATCCAAGCAACTTATGTAGGTTATCAAGCAATTAAGATTGCAGGAGTTGTTGTAACTGGAGGTCGAATAACCTTTATTCCGGATATTAAAGCTTCTTCTGGAGCGGAAAGTTTAGAAGAATTTGTAGTTATTGAATATAAAGTTCCGTTAATTTCTAAAGATCAAACATCTTCTGGTGCTACAGTTACAGCTGAAGACATTAAAAAAATGCCAGGAAGGTCTGCAGCTTCTATTGCTGCTACTGTAGGGGGGGTTTATTCTCAGGATGATGGTACAAATAATTTGAGTATAAGAGGGGCTAGATCAGGAAGTACAGATATGTATATTGATGGTATTAAGGTAAGAGGTTCTCAGAATCTTCCTAAGTCAGCGATTGAGCAAGTTACTGTTATTACAGGTGGTATTCCCGCACGATTTGGAGATGTAACAGGAGGAGTTATAAATATAACAACCAAAGGAGCATCTAAAGAATGGTTTGGTGGAATTGAATATGTAACATCAGGATTTAAATCTGGAGATAAGGTTGTTGGATTGGATGATTTTGGATTTAACCTTTTTGGTTTTAGCTTATCAGGACCAATTTTAACTAGGAAAGATTCTGCAGGAAATAAAAAAGAAGCAATTGCTGGATTCTTTTTATCGGGAGAATTTAAACATGAAGTAGATCCTAGACCTTATTATGGTGGTGATACAAAAATTAATAATGAAAAAATGGCAGAATTAAATGAGACGCCATTTTTTCAGAACCCAGTTGAAATAGGAGGTGTAACAAACAGCGCTGAGTTTTTAAGAACATCTGATTTTGAACAAACACCTTTTAGGTTAAATGTTGCGCGTAAATCGTTTAATCTTGCAGGGAAAATTGATTTAACAACATCTAAAACGACTAACGTTGCAGTAGGAGGTTCTTTTGATTATAGAGATTCGAAAGGCTATACACGTAATGGAGCTTTATTAAATTCACAAAACAATCCTCAGATATTGAATAATACATGGAGAGCTTATGTAAGGTTTACCCAACGATTTGCAAATTCAACGGATGAGGAAAACCCTTCATTAGTAAAAGATGCTTTTGTTTCTTTTCAAGTAGATTATTCAAAAGTAAAAAGGACTGTACAGAGTGATAGACATGAGAAAAACTTTTCGCATTATGGTTATGTGGGTAAGTTTACGAGTACTAGAGAGATTGTGTATAATAATGGAGAGACATTTACTCCTACTATTAACGGTGTTGATCAAAATGATATAACAGATAGATTGTCTAGTGAAGAGACAACTTTATATAGTTATGAAGCTGGAGATTTAAATCCAATTCTTTCCAATTATACTACTAATTATTACAATGCTTTTGCAAATGATCCTACAGGTGATTGGGATAGGAGAGAGAATGTAGAGTTAGGAGGAGCATTGACAAATGGCCTAAGACCGTTAAATGTTTATTCTGTATGGAATTCTATGGGGGCTCCATATAATGCTTATTCTTTTTCTGACCGAGGTCAATTTAGAGTCTCTGCTCAGGGTAGTGCTAGTATCAAAGATCATGCAATACAAATAGGATTTGAATATGAACAAAATGTTGATAGAAGTTATGTCGTTAATGGTCCTGCTGCTTTATGGACTTATGGTAGAAGTTTATTGAATACACAAAGAGATGCAAGAAATAGAGAAGTGGGAACTTTTACCACTCAAGTAGTAAATACGACAGGTGGTGCTATCACTGAATACACCTTTCAACAGCAATATATTGCAGGAAGTCATAGTACATTTGATAAAAACTTAAGAGCATCCTTAGGAATGGATGAGCAAGGGTTGAATTGGATTGATTTTGATTCTTATGGAGCGGACGTTTGGGATATCAGCATGTTTTCGCCTGATGAATTAATTGATGGAGGTGGTTATGTAAATACTTTTGGATATGATTACGCAGGAAACAAGCTTTCTGGGAATCCTAGTTTAGATGACTTTTTTAATAAGCTAGATGAAAACGGGAATAACTTAAGAGAAAGCCCTGCATTTACGCCTATATATGTTGCTGGTTATATCCAAGATAAATTCGCTTTTGATGATTTAGTTTTTAATATTGGTGTTAGAATTGACCGATATGATGCAAACCAATCAGTATTGAAAGATAAATTTTCAATACTTCCTATTAAAACTGTGGGAGAATTACAAACAGAAATTTCTCAAGCAAACACAATTATACCTTCTAATATAGGTGATGATTTTGTGGTGTATGTTGCGGATGCGGCTGATCCAAGAGCTGATAAAATTGTTGGTTTTAGAAATGGTGATATATGGTTTAATGCAGACGGAGAAGAAATTACGTCACCTCAATCTATTGGGGCTGCTGGTATTCCTCAGCCTTGGTTAGTAGATCCAAGTAAAAATAATGTAAAAAGAGATTTAAATGGAGAGTCGTTTGTAGATTATGAACCACAAGTGAATATTTCGCCAAGAATTGCATTCTCATTCCCTATTTCTGATGAAGCCTTATTTTTTGCACATTATGATGTGTTGACTCAACGACCATCTGGAGGAGTAAATAGATTAGATTTAATTAGTTACTTAGCTTTTAATAGTGGAGGGACTAACTTATTTCAAACTCAGTTTAATAATCCAAATTTAAGATCAGAGCAAACAATTGATTATGAATTAGGTTTTCAACAAAAATTAGATAACTACTCATCGTTAAAGATATCTGCTTTTTATAGAGAAAACAGAGATCAAGTTCAAGTAACTCAGATAGATGGTGCTTACCCTGGTGATTACCAAACGTATGAAAATAAAGATTTTGGAACAGTTAAAGGTTTAACCGTAGTTTATGATTTAAGAACAAGAGGTAATCTTTCTTTAAGAGCTAGTTATACCTTACAATTTGCTGATGGTACTGGTTCAGGGACACAAACTTCAAGTCTATTTTTGGGAACAACTTTTGGAAATCTAAGAACATTAGCTCCACTTACATTTGATCAGAGGCATGCAATTCAACTTTCTGGAGATTATAGATACGGATCTAAAAAGAATTATAATGGACCTGTTATGTTTGGTAAAAATATTTTACAAAATACAGGGTTTAATTTAATTATGAGAGCAGGTTCTGGAACACCTTATACAAAGAGATCAAAAGTTAATGGTTTGGGAGTTCTAATCGCTACTACTTCTGGGAGTAGACCAATAGACGGGCAGCTAAATTCTTCTAGATTACCTTTTACAACTACATTCGATTTTAAAGTTGATAAAACAATAGATTTGAGATGGGGTAAAGGTGAAGACGATGATAAAAAAGAAGCTACT
>JAESTF010000306.1 GCA_016763795.1 Flavobacteriales bacterium | reverse complement strand
ACAAAGGAGATGTTTCAGTACAAGATGTATATGCCTATAAAATTAAAGCCAAAGATATATTTGGTGAATGGCATGAGTTCATAGGTAAAGTGACTCTTGTTAAATAAAAAAACTAATAACTAGCTTAATAATTATTGCTTAATAATTATTAAGCTAGTTATTAGTTTTAGTTCTTTTAGTATAACTAAAAAGTAGTTTCCAGCTATTAAGTTTTTATCTAAATATATTAAACCATCCTTTTTGAGTATCGCTTTACTAAAAACTTTTTTTCCTTCAATGTTATAAATCACTAATTGATATGAATTAGATTTGTTATAATTGTTGATTATAATGTTAAAATGGTCATAAAAAGGATTTGGGCTAATTTTAACAGACACTTCTGGAATAAATGAGTTAGGTATGTTTGTTACAACATTAAAAATACTATCAGATTGAAAAATGAAAGCATCGGATTGTCCTGAAATAGTATCTTGAAATACATTAGGTGTTACAGGAAAGTCAGGACTCGAAGTGTAACCAGCAAAAGTGAGTAGTTGATTTGAATCTATTTTCAAGTCATAAATATAGTCTGCAGAAATACCTCCAATGTATGTGGAGTAGTTAGGGGTTAGAGCTGTATCGAGTTTATAATAAATACCATCAGTGAGTCCTTTGTTGTTTATTTGATAAGCTGCTCCAATTATTGGTATATCTAAACTATTACTATATCCAGTGACATACAAAGCATTTGTTGAACTTATTTTTACAGAGGTAAAGTATTCATCCCCACTGCCTCCAATAAATGTTGATCTTAAAGGCTGGCCTGAGGGTGTAAATTTTGCTATAAACCCATCTCTTCCAAAGTTTTTGATATTTTGATAAATGTTATTTCCTAAAATAGGAAAATCATTACTTGATGAATATCCAACAAGATAAATATTATTAAGAATATCTGTTGTTATACCATGAGCATCTTCACTACTTGTTCCACCAAAATAAGTTGAAAAAATACGATTTCCTAAAGAATCATACTTTGCTAAAAAAACATCTAAATTTCCATTATTGTTACTTTGATACGCACCAATACTTGTTGGGAAATCACTTGAATAAGTTTCTCCTGTGATAATGATATTGTTTAGGTTGTCTATTTTAAGAGCATGAACATCTTCTGTATTAGCTCCTCCAGCATATGTTGACCAGACTAAGTTTCCTGTACTATCAAATTTAGCTAAGAAAGCATCTAATGCTCCAGCTATATCATTTTGGTAAGGATTTATTAAAGGGAGATCAGTACTTGATGTATAGCCTGCAATTACAATGTTGTTATTGTTGTCAATATCGGCTGAAAGAGTGAAGTCAGCACCAGAACCACCATAATAAGTTGACCAAATAAAGTCTCCATCGCTATCCATTTTTAAAATAAAGGAATCATAACTCCCATTACTTATTGATTGATGAACTCCAGAAGAACTAATTAATAAATCATTTCCATTGGTATAGCCAATCAAGTATGGATTATCATCAGAATCAACAATAACTTTATAGCCATACTCATCTCCTAATCCACCATAAAAAGTTGACCATAAAATATTTCCAGTAGTATCTAGTTTTGTTAGAAAAGCATCATATAGGCCTTTTTTAATTGTTTGGATTGCTCCAACAACAACAGGGAAGTTGCTACTACCAGTATAACCTGAAATATAGGTGTTTCCTTGTTTATCAATAGAAGTACTATAACTTTCTTCAATATCCATCCCTCCTAAAAATGTGGCCCAGGGATCTATAATTAGATTTTTATTTGGGTTATAATTGTCAATCTGGAAAGAAATAATGTTTTCATTTATGATGTAGTTACCTTTAATGTTGGTTTTCCCTGAGCTACTTTGCTGATAAATTTCAGGGATGTTTTCTTCTAGATTTCCTAAAGGAGTTGTTATAATAATTTTTGACGATTTATTAATTAAATTTTCCGCGCCATTGTATTTCATTTTTATATCCTTATAGTTTCCATTAGGATGAATTATAAAATCATATTTTAACGATTGATTTTTAATGTAGAACCTTATGTCAATACCATTGTAAATATTCTTGTAAAGAATTTCTTGGTAACCATCTTTAATGAATATTTCTCCAATCTTTTCGTTAAGATATTTTTGATTAATTTCTATTGGAGAATTGAATGTTATTTCTTGACTTTGGCTAAACAAAAATTCAAGGTCGACTCGGTATTGCATGCTAACATAGCTTGGTACTTTTTTAGCGAAAGGAGTGTCTTGTTGTTTTTGATTCTTTTTAATACTCTTCAATACATAACTAATTCGATTATTCTGAAAATAAACATCATAATTAGCCCCTTTATAAATGCAAAGGACGTCTTTTAAGGATAATCCTTCTCTGTTAACCAATTGTCCTTTATTTTCTATAAAAACGGATGTGCTTGCCGATATAAAAAAGGGTAAAGAAAATATTATCAAAAAAAATACTTAGTAAAGTGCCTCATGCTAAAAGAATAAATACATATAAAGTTACACTTATTCTTTTACTTGCAAGATGATTAGTTTTATTAAAGAAATTAACATTATTAATCCCTTAAATCAACAATTTCAAATTTAGGATACGTTGTTTTATTAAAAGAAAATTTAGAGTCAGGAATAGCAGCATTGGCTACAAATGATTTAATAGTATAAATTGTAGTAGAACCATCTTTCCCAAAAATTTTAATTTTAGATATTTGATTTTTAGCCTTATTAATATATAAAGCTATTCTATGAAATTCTTTTTCTTCGGCAGCCTTAGGGTATAGGTTGATAATATGTATGCCTTTATCTTCTTTTACGTACTTATATTTAAATCCATCTTCATACAAAGTAAAAATACTGTTAGGGCTAATAAAATCATCCTCATCTTCATCCGGAATACTATTAATCTGAACTTCTTCTGCATCTTTTAGAATGGTGTAAATGTTTTTTCCATCAGAAATTACATCTTGCCCTGCAATAGATAAAAAGTATTTATCTCCTTTAATTTGGATTTTACCAGTTTGCGACTCATTAATACCTTCAGTTTTGTTGTTTATGGTAAACTGAAATTCAGCTTTAATTGTTTTGTATGCTTTTGTTTGAGCACTTAGTTTATCTAAAATCCCTTTTGCTTTAACATCAGTTTCTTGAGCAAAAATTCCTAGACTAAATAGTGTAGTTAATGTTATAATAAATACTTTTTTCATGTTATTGTAAATTATATCTGTTGTGTAATAATGATTAATTAAGATATTCCTTATTTATTGAGGAAGAGCACTCAATAACTGTTCCAAAGTTTCTAAATCGGTAATTAATACTTGCCTGGCTTTACTTCCTTCAGAAGGACCAATAATTCTTGCTTCTTCCATTTGGTCAATCAATCTACCAGCTCTGTTGTATCCAATTTTCATTTTTCGCTGTAGTAAAGAAGCGGACCCTTGCTGGTGTTGTACTAACATTCTTGCGGCATCATCAAACAATACATCTCTATCTGCACCATCAAACTCTCCAGATCCTCCAGTTGCAGATTCTCCAACATATTCTGGTAAGGTAAATGTTTCAGGATAGCCTCTTTGCTCACCAATAAAGTCACAAATTGCTTCAACCTCTGGGGTGTCAACAAAAGCACATTGTAAACGAATTAAATCATTTCCTTGAGAAATTAACATGTCACCTCGCCCAATTAGTTGGTCAGCTCCACTAGAATCAAGTATTGTTCTAGAGTCAATTCCGGAAGTTACTCTAAAGGCTAGCCTTCCTGGAAAATTTGCTTTAATAATACCTGTAATAATATTGGCTGAAGGTCGTTGTGTTGCAATTATTAAATGAATTCCAATAGCACGTGCTAGTTGAGCTAGACGAGCAATAGGCGTTTCTACCTCTTTACCTGCAGTCATAATTAAATCAGCAAATTCATCAATAACCAAAACAATGTAGGGTAAAAATTTATGACCGTTTTCAGGATTTAATTTACGAGCAATAAATTTAGCATTGTACTCAACAATATTTCTAACCATTGCTGTTTTAAGTAGGTCGTACCGCTGATCCATCTCAATACACAATGAATTTAGGGTGTTAATTACTTTGTCGTTCTCAGTAATTATAGCGTCTTCAGTATCTGGTAGTTTTGCTAAATAATGTCTTTCAATTTTATTGTAAAGTGTAAGCTCAACTTTTTTAGGATCAATTAAAACAAGTTTTAATTGAGAAGGATGCTTTTTGTATAGTAACGAAACTAAAACAGCATTTAATCCAACAGATTTCCCTTGTCCTGTTGCTCCAGCCATCAATAAGTGAGGCATTTTCGCTAAATCAAAAACATAGGTTTCATTGGTTATAGTTTTCCCCATAACAACTGGGAGTTCCATTTTAGCATTTTGAAACTTATCCGAAGCTATCACAGTTCGCATCGAAACAATTTCAGGGTTTTGATTGGGAACTTCTATACCAACAGTTCCTTTTCCTGGAATTGGAGCAATAATACGAATACCCAAAGCAGCTAAACTTAATGCAATGTCATCTTCTAAATTTTTAATTTTAGAAATACGAACTCCAGCTTCTGGAACAATTTCGTATAAGGTAACAGTTGGACCAATTGTAGCTTTAATACTAGCTATTTTAATATTATAATTAGAGAGTGTTTCAACAATTTTATTTTTGTTGGCTTCTAATTCTTCAGGACTAACTTTGTTTGCAGTATCTCCAAAATCTTTTAGTAAGTCTATTGAAGGTAGTTTGTATGAAGAAAGATCGAGTTTAGGGTCGTATTCCCCAAAATCTTTTACTTTACTATCAACTTCTTTGTCGCTTAAAACTTCATCTTTTTCTAGTGGTTCCTCTATTGAAAACTCTACATCTCCATCTTTAGATTCTAATTTTGGTGGAGCAGTATTTTCTGTAGTTAAAGAAACACTTTCTCCAGGTATAGTTTCTGGCTTAGGTGCTTCGGTAACAAGTGGTATTGATTCTGTATTAAGTTCAATTTCTTCAGGTTCTTTTTCTTCCACAATTTTGGTTGACGCATTTTCAAATGGAGTATCATTTGTTTCATTGTCAGAACCTTCATCAGTAAGGGTACTAGAAACTTCTTCTTTTTTTTCTGAGAAAAAATTAAAAGATATATTGAAATTTAACACTAAAAAAATTAAAATAGTTAACACCAAAAACAGTAAAATACCTATACTTCCAACTATACTGCTAAGCCACAAATTAGTTTGAAAACCAAAAGCCCCACCTAATATCGGGGTTGATGGTGTTAAGTAACTTAAAATAATAGAAAACCATACAATAGAAAAAATAGTGTATTTAAAAGATGCTCCTAACGGTAGTAAGTTTGATTTAAATAGTATTCTGAATCCGAGTATAAATGATAAAAAGACAAACAAAAAGGAAGAAATACCAAACCCATTAAAAATAAAATGATGAGAAGTGTATGCGCCTAATTTCCCTAGCCAATTCTCTACTTGGATGTTGGGGTCGTTCCAGTGATTATTAATAATATTTTGATCTACTTGCCAAGTAAATAGAAACGAAGAAAATGCAAGCAATAAAAAAGCTGAAAAACCTAAAAATGATAGGCCAATAATTTTACTAAGTTTTTCATTATTTATAGTTTTTGTAAATAAATCACTTACCTTTTTGAAAGGATTAGCTCTCTTAGATTTTTTTTTAGTTGAGCTCTTTGTAGCTGTTTTCTTTTCCGTTTTATATTCGTTTCTTCCCATTAAGCACAATTATATCTAATAACCAAATATATTAATAACTAACGCTAAAAGGGTTGTTTTAATTGTTACTAAATAACAATAGATTGTGAATAAAAATAGTGTGTTTTTTGTTGAGAATTTTATTGGAAACTATCGAAAATTTCTTGCATCTCTTTGTTCATTTCAACTTCGCTAATAGGTACATATTTGCTGTCTATTTCAAATTCACTATCATCAATTTCGGTAAACTTTATGTTTTGTGCTTTAAACCTCATGCAAATACCATATTTTTCATATTGATATTCTAACATTACACCATCAATTTCTTTAAATTGATTATTCCAATTAGGACTTTCAATGTCAATTTTATTGGTGTAAAAAACAGTGAAAGCATCGTTAGCTTCATTATCTACAGTAATTATAGCTTTTTCACAAATATACCCTAAGATTTTTTTTGTTTCTCCTGTATGTTCTATGTGATATGTAGGAAGACTGTTAATAGAGGCTTTAATATCTTCTCCTTTAAGAGTTAAAATGTACTTTTTGTTAATTAATTTAACCAGCTGAGAAAACTCATTAGCGTCTTTATCAATAATAAAACTTGTTTTAAACATGCCCATGCCAGCAGACAAGTTGGTGACGTATTTATCATTTTTAAATTTCAGCGTCATTTTTTTAGGCATAAAATCTAACATAAAATTATTTTTATCCATTTTAGGATAAGAAACTTTATATGCGATTATTCCCTGAGATTTTTCTGAATATTTTCCTTCACAGCCAAATAGGATTAGAAAAACAGCAGTAATTAGGATGTGAGATACTTTTTTCAACGTTTTGTTTATCAATTCCCACAAATATATCATTATTTTAAGAGTATTATAGATAAACATTAACAAATCATATACTCATAGGTTTAGGTTATAGATAACATTCTTTTTATTGAAATGTAATTCATTTTCAATACCTTCGAGCCATCATATTTTTTTACAATGAATAAAATAAAAATAATAAAAAACAGATCCGATATTGGAGCAGGAACACGCGGCTCTGATATGGGAATTGATGCAATAGAAATAGCGGCTATTAATTGTGGAAGCGATTATTTTAATCGGTATGATTATTTCGATCTTGAAACCGAAAATGAGGTTGTTTATGAAAAACAAAAAGCTCCTTTTGCTAAAAGAATAGGAAAGGTGTTAACGGTTTGCACACGTTTAAGTGAAGCTGTAAAGTTGTCATTAAATCAAAATGAATTTCCTATTGTTTTATCTGGAGATCATTCTTCTGCTTTGGGAACAATTAGTGGCGTTAAAACGGCTTTTCCTGACAAACGATTGGGAGTGATTTGGATAGATGCACATGCAGATATCCACTCGCCTTATACAACACCATCAGGCAATGTGCACGGAATGCCACTAGCTGCTGCTTTAGCGGATGATAATTTAGATAGAAAAATCAATGAGCTTACAGGAGAGACAGATAAGAGTTGGGAAGGAATGAAAAGTATTGGAGGAATATTTCCAAAAGTTCTGCATAGTGATTTAGTTTATTTTGGAGTAAGAGATACTGAAGAGCCAGAGGAGTACACCATCGAAAAAAATGGAATAAAAATTATAGGGTTGAAGAGGTTCGGTATAGAGGAATGGATGTTTGTATGGATGAAACCTTAAAGAAATTAAGTGATTGTGATTTAATCTATATTTCTTTTGATGTAGATAGTATGGATTGTGATTTGATTTCTAAAGGAACCGGAACGCCTGTTTCTAAAGGTTTTGATCAAGAAGAAATAAAAGAAATTATTAGTAAAATTATTGAAAGCGGTAAGGTTGCTTGTGTTGAAATTGTAGAGGTAAATCCTTGTTTAGATAATAAAGGAAATGTGATGGCTGAAACAGCTTTTGATGTACTGAATGACTTTACAGCAACAATAGAAAGAATAAATATTAAATAAAATATCCCCGTATTTATTACGGGGTCTGTCTTAATGGAAAAGATATCGGAACAAGTCCGGTAATGAGAACAATGGAAAATAAATTAATAGAAAAAGTAATAGAAGGGTTAACGCATTTATATGATGCTAAAGTTGATGTAAAACAAGTTCAAATTCAAAAAACGAGGAAAGATTTTGAAGGCGATTTAACGGTAGTCGTATTTCCATTTTTAAGAGCATCTAAAAAAGGACCAGAGCAAACTGCAGAAGATTTAGGGGCTTATATAAAAGAAAATGTAGCGGAAGTAGTTGCTTATAATGTGGTAAAAGGTTTTCTAAATTTTTCTATTTCTAAAGTTTATTGGTTAGATGTTTTCAATCAAATTGCTACAACAGAAAATTATGGTTTTCATGCGTTTTCTGGTAAAACGATAATGGTGGAGTATTGTTCTCCAAACACTAATAAACCATTGCATTTAGGTCATTTAAGAAATAATTTTTTAGGCTATTCAGTAGCTAATATTTTAAAGGCAAATGGGCATAAAGTAATTAAAACTCAAATTATAAATGATAGAGGAATTCATATTTGCAAGAGTATGATTGCTTGGCAGAAATTTGGAGAAGGAGAAACGCCAGAATCTTCAGGGTTAAAAGGAGACCATTTAGTTGGTAAATATTATGTAAGATTTAATAAAGAATTAAAGAAACAAGTTGTTGAGTTGACTGAAAAAATAGTGGCACTTAAACAATCAGCAGAAAACAGGGGTGTATTTTATGAGGGACTAGAAAACCTTGGTTTTTCAGCAGCAAATGTTAAATTGGATATAAAAACAGCTTTAGATAATGACCTTTCTATTGATGCTATAATAAAAGACCCGAGCATAACTCTTAATACCGAATTGATGAGGAATGCTCAAAAAATGCTTCTTGATTGGGAAGCAGGAGATGAAGGTGTAAGAAATTTATGGAAAAAAATGAACCAATGGGTTTATGATGGTTTTGATGTTTCGTTTAAAACAATGGGTGTCGATTTTGATGAGTTATATTATGAATCTAATACTTATTTATTAGGGAAAGATATTGTTGCAGAAGGTTTAGCTAAAAAAGAATTTTATCAAAAAGAAGATGGTTCAGTTTGGGCAGATTTATCTCATACAAAATTAGATGATAAAATATTATTAAGAGGTGATGGAACTTCGGTTTACATGACTCAAGACATTGGAACTGCAGTAAAAAGGTATAATGATTACCCTCAGTTAAATGGGATGGTATATACTGTTGGGAATGAACAAGAGCATCATTTCAAAGTGCTATTTTCAATATTAAAGAAGTGTGAGTATAAGTTTTCTGATGAATTACATCATCTTTCTTATGGGATGATTGAGTTGCCTGATGGTAAAATGAAATCGCGAGAAGGAACTGTGGTGGATGCGGATGATTTAATGGAAATGATTGTGGCAGATGCCAAAACAATGACACAAGAAAGAGGTCATTTAGATGGAATGAATGAAGCTGAACGTGAAGAGTTATATTCATTAATAGGATTGGGAGGATTAAAATACTTTTTACTAAAAGTTGATCCTAAAAAAGGAATGATATTTAATCCTGCAGAATCAATTGATTTGAATGGAAATACTGGACCTTTTATACAATACGCTCATGCAAGAATTCAATCGTTATTAGCTAAAGCAGAAAGTTTAGGGTTCTCTAAACAATATGATGTGGTTGAAATGAATGCCAAAGAGCAAGAAATTATTAAACTGATGAATGATTATCCATCAGTAATAAAAGAAGCAGGGAAATTATATAGTCCTGCAATAATTGCCAATTACACATTTGATTTAGTAAAAGAGTTTAATAATTTTTACCAGACGGTAGATATTTTAAGAGAAGAAAACAAACAAAATTTAGCTTTCAGATTATGTTTATCTGAGAATGTTGGGGAAGTGATTAAATCGGCAATGCTACTGTTGGGAGTAAATGTTCCGGATAAAATGTAGTTAATAACACAAAAAACGTCATCCTGAATTTATTTTAGGATCTATGATAGATGTTAAAACAAGTTTAGCATAACAATCGTAATATATGTATGTTAGTTTCTAAAAATGGTATTATAAAAGGAAAATACGGTAAACCAATCTTAATGGAATATGGTTATATTCCTAATGGTATTAAAAAACCAATTATAGTTTTTGCACACGGATTTAAGGGGTTTAAAGATTGGGGGCACTTCAATAAAGTAATGGAGTTCTTTATTGAAAATGGTTTTGCTTTTGTGAAATTTAATTTTTCTCACAATGGAGGAACGATAGATCAGCCTATTGATTTTCCTGATTTAGAAGCATTTGGAAATAATAATTTTACGAAAGAGTTGAATGACTTAAGATGCGTGATTGATTGGGTTGTAGGTAATAATGAAATTCCAACAAGAGAAATTGATACAGAACAGATTTATTTAATTGGACACAGTAGGGGAGGAGGCGTTGCTATTTTAGCTGCGAATGAAGATAAAAGGATTAAAAAATTAGTTACTTGGGCGGCTGTATCTGATTTGGTAAACCGTTATGATGCAGAGGTAATGGAGCATTGGAAAAAAGAAGGTGTACTGTATATTGCTAACGGACGAACCAAACAACAAATGCCTTTGTATTACCAACTAGCAGAAGATACCATAAAAAATAAAGATCGATTTAACATCGAAAAAGCAGCTAGTAAATTAACAGTACCACATTTAATTGTACACGGAACATCAGACGAAGTTGTTCCTGTTGCTGAAGCAAAAAATATCAATCAATGGAATAAACATTCTGAAATTACTATCTTATCAGGTGGAGACCACACTTTTGGAACTACACATCCTTATGTAGAAAAAACGTTGAAAGGAGATGTTGCAATAGTTTTAGATAAAACATTGGAATTTATTAAGGGGTAATTTTTTGTGATTAGTAAAATAAATTCCTTTAAAGGGAAAAACCCTACCGTTTATAAAGTGCTGAGTTCTTAAAGCAACTTTTCATTCTCCACAGACGTTTTTAGTATAGAAGAAAGTTCTTAATATTACTAGAATAAGCGCTTATTGTTATAACAGATTACTCTTTCTTTTTTACCAAATCTTTTTAAGATTTATGGATAGAATTATTAACCTTAAAAACAAATAGCCATGAAAATACATATCAATAAAACAATGGAATATAATATTTACACATTTATAATAATTGCATTAGTATCGTCTATAGTTACTGTTGCAGCCTTGGTTACATTTTAAAAATTGCTTCTCTAAGACTCTTTATTACTACCTTATACTGCTTTGCCTTGTACATGTCTTAGAGAAGTTTTTTTACTGTCATCATTAAAATAACGCTGAAAATCTTTAACTTATTTTAGGAGTTAATTTTTCGGCTTTTTTTTATAGTAAAAAAAATATAAAGAAAATTGATAAAGAATTTTGCAAAGTAAATTTTTTAATTACTTTTGCCATCCCTTCGTAAGAAGGTTGTTCATTTAAAATTAAGCGAGAGTAGCTCAGCTGATAGAGCGCCACCTTGCCAAGGTGGAGGTCGCGGGTTTGAACCCCGTCTCCCGCTCTCAGAAAAATATATCAATGCTCGAGTGGTGGAATTGGTAGACACGCAAGACTTAAAATCTT
>JAESTF010000305.1 GCA_016763795.1 Flavobacteriales bacterium | reverse complement strand
TTGGCAAATGAATTAGGTGAATTTGGGATTACGGTAAATAATGTTTTACCAGGTGCAACAGATACAGTTCGGTTAAAATCTATTATAGAAAATAAAGCTGCTAAAACTGGTGGTGATATTGATGCCATTAAACAAGGAATGGCTGATCAAGTTCCTATGAAACGTATTGCACAACCAGAAGAAGTTGCTAACGCTGTTGCATTTTTAGCATCGCCTGCAGCAAGCTACATTAACGGAATTAATGTTCCTGTTGATGGTGGGAGAACAAAGAGTTTATAAAAATCCCTCCAAAACAATCTTCAATAAAAAAAGCCGAGTTCAACTCGGCTTTTTTTATTTATCCTTTTAGTTGAAATTTTATAGGCAGGTTATAAATGACACTTACTGGTCTTCCACTCTGTTTTCCGGGCGTCCATTTTGGCATTGCTTTTAGGACTCTAATGGCTTCTTTATCCATAAGGTCAGTTACACCCCTTAATATTTTTATATTTTTTATTTCTCCTTTTTTTCCAACGACAAATTGTAAATAAACAGTTCCTTCCATTCCATTATTTTTATCTCTATTGGGGTATTTTATATTTTTCCCTAAGTATTCAAAAAGCTTTTCAATTCCACCTTTAAATTCGGGCATTACTTCTGCAAAAGGAACTGGTGCAGGATTTGGATCAACATAAGGCTCCGGCTCCCATGTGTTTGGATCAAATTTTGGTTCCGGTGTTGGTTCTGGTGTTGGTTCAACAACGGGATCAATTATTTTTTCAACTATTATAAATGTTTCTGATTTTTTAGGAGCGGTTGTAAATTTTACTTCAGGCCTTATTATTTCTGGTTCAGGTAATATTACCGGTAAATCCCATTCTTCTTGATAAATTATGGTATAATCTGGTAATTCATTAATATTAATTGGACTTGTCCATTCAAAAGCAACAAGTGTCAATCCTCCAGCGATAATTAAACCCACTTGAAAATAAATACCTCTTAATTTTTCTCGATTTTTGGTTGTTTTTTTAAATTGGTTCATAGTAGTATTTTAAAGGTTAGTAGAAATTATATAACTGTTTTTATTTACTTTTATTTCTTTGATGCGTTTAATTTACATATTCCATAATATGAAAGGCCTTTTTTTTAATTTAACGGTAATGATTTTATTGTTTGGTTGTAAAACAGCCGAAGAAGTTAAAGCTGATACAACACTTACAGGGAAAAGATATGCTATTGGACAAGGTGGTGGATTTACAGGAAAATACTCCGAATTTATTTTAAGTGAAGATGGTAAAGTACATAAGTACGATTTTAATAACGGGAGAGAAGTGTTTTTTAAAGACCTTAATAAATCTGATTTAGTTTATTTTTTAGAAAAAATAGAAGCGCTTGGATTAGAAGGAATGGAATTAAATCAACCAGGAAATATTACAAAATATATAGATGTTAGAATTGGAAAAACATCCATCAATAAAATTGTTTGGGGAAATTATCAATACAATGCAGATCAAGAGTTAAAGGATTTTCATAAAGAGTTGTATGATAAATTAAAAGATTGGGATTAATTTTTTTGTAGCGATATGCAACTGATGAATTAAACTTTTCGTCTGATTAATAATAGAAAAAAACGACTTATGAAATCTCTAAACAAATTTTTAACATTACTAAGTTTAATTATCATATTTGGGATTAACAATGTTGAGGCTCAGTGCGATGCTCAATTTACCTATGCTGATAATGGTAATGGTAACTATGATTTTACTTTTACAGGAACAGGATCTGTATGGTCTTGGGATCTTGGTGATGGCAACTCTTCAGGTCAAACAAATACGAACCATACATATACAAGTAATGGCTCCTATTGGGTAAGATTAACTGTTTCCGATTCTTCTTGTTTTGATACAATTAATCAACAAATTATTGTAACCTCTGTTCCTTCTTGTAATATATTTGCTGGGTTTTCATATGTAGATAACGGTAATGGAAATTATACATTTACCCCAACGGTAAATGGAGGCACATCACCCTATACTTACTCTTGGAATTTTGATGGAACAAATACAAATACTGTTGTAAGTCCTTCTTTTACATATATGTTTAATGGGAATTATAACCCTTACTTAATAGTAACAGATTTTAACGGCTGTGTTTATACCGCTTTTGATTCTGTAACTGTTACATCTGTACCTTGTAGTGTTCCTTTTACAACAACCGATAATGGTGGAGGTAACTATTCTTTTACATCAACAGCAAACAATACATCCTATAACGAATATAAATTTGGTGATGGAGATTCTTTATTAACTGTAAATGCTAATCACACTTATACTGCTAATGGAACTTACATTGTTACTTTCCAATCAATCGATACCACTTTTTGTACTTCAGTTTATACCGACACTATTATAGTTACTTCTGCTAACTCTTGTAGTATAAACGCCAACTTTGCATACGTAGATAATGGGAATGGAAATTATACATTTACAAACACTTCAACTGGGCATAATTTTTCTAGTTGGTCTTTTGGAAATGGAGGAAGTAACTCTAACAGTACAACCGTTAATAATGCCTACCTAACTAACGGAACATACGCGGTAGTACTTCAAATCGGAGATAGTAACGGAATATGTTCCGATACTGCTTACCAAACGATAACAGTTACTTCTGTAACCCCTTGTTCAGTAAGTGCAAATTTTACATATATAGATAATGGAAACGGAAGCTTTACATTTACATCCTCATCAACAGGAGGTCAAGATATATATAACTACTGGTATTTTGGTGATGGAGCTAGTGATTTTAGTGTTAATACCGACCCAGTTTCTCACACTTATGCTACTTCAGGATCATTTAATGTTACTTTAACTATACAAGACTCATTAAGCGGATGTATGGATACCGTTATACAAACAATAAATGCCATTAATTGTAACTATGCTGTAACAACTTATGATACAACAGGAACACGTGTTGACTTTTATGTAAATTCACCTAATTCAACTATTTTCTGGCAATTCGGTGATGGGGCAACCTCTACAACTATTGCAGGACAATTTTGGGGGTCGGAGAGTCATGAATACCCTTCAGCGGGAACGTATTATTACTGTGTAACTATTGATAGTTGTCCGCCTATTTGTGATAGTATTGTTGTGGTTGGTACACCTTGTAATGTAATTTCTAGTTTTACATCTACTGATAATGGAAATGGGGTTTATTCATTTACGAATACATCTTTAACCAATGCTACATATTACAGCTGGAACTTTGGAGATGGTCAATGGTCTAGTTTTGAAAACCCAAATCACACTTATTCTTCAGATGGAGTTTACATTGTTTGTTTTAACCTTGGTGATGCTCAAGGTTGTAGTGATCAATATTGTGATACAGTTATAGTTAGTTCTAACAACCCTTGTAACATAGCATCAGGATTTACTTATACTAATAACGGAGGAGGAAACTATTCATTTACCAATACATCAACAGGAAATATCGTTGCATCTTATTGGAATTTTGGAGATGGGATAATATCAAACCTAGTTAATCCAAACCATACATTTTTAGCAAATGGCACTTTCGTTGTTGAACTAATATCAATTGACTCTACAGGATTATGTGTTGATTATGAAATTATAACACTTCAAGTAACAGGAGTTTCAAATCCTTTAGCTTGTAATGCATCTTTCATTATGATACCTGATAGTACAAATTCTAATATAATAATATTTAACACCTCTACTGGTAATAACTTAGCTTACTTTTGGGACTTTGGCGATGGAAATACATCAACATTAGCTTATCCGTTTTATTCATATACAACAGCCGGACCTTTCCAAATTTGTTTAACAGTAAATGATGGTAATGGTTGTAGTAGTACTTATTGCGATTCTATTTCTTCTAATGGAGTTGTGTTAAAAACGGGTGGATTTGATATTAATATTCAAGGACCACAAATTACTTCGGTTGAAACAGAACAATTAACAATTTCAGAGTTGAATATTTATCCTAATCCATTTAAAAATGATGTAACAATCGATTTAAACTTATTGAAATCAACTCAAACAGAAATTTTTGTTACTGAT
>JAESTF010000033.1 GCA_016763795.1 Flavobacteriales bacterium | reverse complement strand
TACTTCTCCTCCGTTATCCATTACTTTTTCTGGCGAAACAAAAGCTAAGCTTCCTTCGTTGTTTTCAGCCATTAAAATCATTCCTTGCGATTCAATTCCTCTAATTTTTCGTGGAGCTAAATTGATTAAAACAGAAACTTGTTTTCCAATTATATCTTCAGGTTTATAATCCTTAGCAATACCCGAAACAATTGTTCTTTCATCAATTCCTGTATCAACAGTCATCTTTAATAGTTTGTCAGCATCTGGGTGTTTTTCTGCAGTTAAAATGGTACTTATTCTAATGTCCATTTTAGTAAATTCATCAAAAGTAATTTCGTCTTTCATTGGTTTTGCTTTTGGATTTGATTGTTTTACAGCTGTTGATTTTAGTTTTTCTATTTGAATTTCAATATCCTTATCCTCAATTTTTTGATACAATAATTCAGCCTTGTTAATTTGGTGGTTTGCTGGTAAAGTCGCTAAACCATTGCTATTTAACATGGCTCTTAATTTGTTACTTGTTCTGGGTAAGAACGGTTTAAAAACAATACTTAATGCGTTACTAATTTGTAATGCAATGTTCATAATTGTTTCTACTCGTTGTTCGTCTGTTTTAACGAGTTTCCAAGGTTCTAAATCAGCTAAGTATTTATTTCCTAAACGAGCCAAAGTCATTGCTTCAGTTTGTGCATCTCTAAATTTAAAATCCCCTAATAATTCATCCACTTTAAGTTGAGTAGAGTCTATTTTAGAAAGTACTTCATTATCGTAATCAGAGAGTGTCCCTTGAGCAGGAACAACTCCATTATAATATTTGTATGTTAATACAACAGAACGGTTTACAAAGTTTCCGAAAATAGCAACTAATTCACTGTTTACTCTTAGTTGATAATCTTTCCAAGTAAATTCACTGTCTTTGGTTTCTGGAGCAATAGAAGTTAATACATAACGTAATTCATCTTCTTTGTTCGGAAAATCTTCTAAATATTCATGCAACCAAACTGCCCAATTTCGTGAAGTAGAAATTTTATCTCCTTCTAAATTTAAAAACTCGTTAGCAGGAACATTGGTTGGTAAAATATAGTCACCGTGTTCTTTTAATATAATCGGGAAAATAATGGCATGAAAAACAATGTTGTCTTTACCAATAAAATGGACCAATTCGGTATCATCTTTTTTCCAATAATCTTCCCAGTTTTTGTTATTTTCTAATGCCCATTGCTTGGTTGCAGAAATATATCCAATAGGTGCATCAAACCAAACATACAGTACTTTTCCTTCACCACCTTTAACAGGTACTTTTATTCCCCAATCTAAATCTCTAGTAATTGAACGAGGTAATAATCCGTTATCTATCCACGACTTACATTGGCCAATAACCTGTTTTCTCCATTTAGAAACATCATGCTGCTGTTTGCCATTTAATTTTCCTGTTTCAATCCATTCTTTCAGCCATTTTTCATGCTTATCCATTGGTAAAAACCAGTGCTTGGTTTCTTTTAGAATAGGACTGTTACCACTAATAGTAGATTTAGGATTTATTAATTCTGTAGGGCTAAGGGTAGATCCGCATTTTTCGCATTGATCGCCATAAGCACCATCAAAAGAACATGTAGGGCACGTACCAACAATATATCTATCTGCTAGAAACTGATTGTTTTCTTCATCGTAAAATTGCTCGGTAGTTTTTTCAATAAAACCGCCTTTTTCGTGCATATCTTTAAAAAATTCACTTGCTGTTTCGTGATGTAATTTGGATGATGTTCTGTGATAAATATCGAATTCAATTCCAAAATCTTCAAAAGCTTTTTTTATGATTCCGTGGTTTTTATCTACAATTTCTTGAGGAGTTGTTTCCTCTTTTTTTGCTCTAAGCGTAATTGCAGCTCCATGTTCATCCGAACCACAAACGAATACAACATCTTTTCCTTTATTTTTTAAATATCTTGAGTAAATATCAGCAGGTAAATAGCACCCTGCAATGTGCCCTAAATGTAAGGGGCCATTTGCGTAAGGTAATGCCGCTGTAATTGTATGTCTTTTAGCTTCTTTCATTTAAATGTCAGCTCAATTTATTATTTTCGTTTCTTAATAATTGCCGCTCGGGCACCGAGTAAATTCGGTGCGAAGTTACATTTTATAAAGTTTAAAAAATGCAAAAACCAAATCGTTTAAAAAAAGGAGATAAAGTGGTTATCATTTCTACTGCTCGGAAGATTTCTGAAGAAGAGATCCGACCCGCTTTAAACCTGTTAGAAAATTGGGGTTTAGAAGTCGTTTTAGGGAATAATTTGTTTAAAGAAGAACATCAATTTTCAGGAACAACAAATGAACGTGTTAAAGATTTTCAAGAAGCATTAGATGATTCAACTATAAAAGCTATTTTTTGCGCTAGAGGAGGTTATGGGACGGTTAAAATTATTGATGAAATCTATTTTTCTAAATTTATTGAATCTCCAAAATGGATAGTTGGCTATAGCGATGTAACGGTTTTACACAATCATGTTAATCAAAATTTTAAGATTGATACATTACATGCAACAATGCCTATTAATTTTAAAACAAACACTCAAGAGAGTTTAGGTAGTTTGAAAAAGGCATTGTTTGGAGAAGACTTGAATTATGAATTTGATACCAATCAATTAAATAGAAAAGGGGATGCTGAGGGCATATTAGTTGGAGGGAATTTATCAATTATTTATAGCTTAACAGGAACAAGCTCTCAAATAGATACTGCTGGTAAAATCTTATTTATTGAAGACTTGGATGAGTATCTATACCATGTGGATAGGATGATGATGAATTTAAAACGTACAGGAATGTTAGCTGATTTATCAGGATTAATTGTTGGAGGAATGTCTGATATGAATGATCATACAATTCTTTACGGTAAATCTGCCAAAGAAATTATTTTAGATGCTGTTTCAGATTATTCTTATCCAGTTTGTTTTGATTTCCCCGCAGGGCATTTGGATGATAACAGAACCTTAATTATGGGAGGAGATGCTCAGTTAATTGTTGGAGAGAAGTGTCGTTTGATATTTTAAAGGTAATTTATTAATTCTTAAACTCTTGATATCCAGTAGGGATTACAAATTTACTAGGATCAATTTTCTTTTTAGTCATTTTAGTGGTTTCCAACCTTGATTTTAACTTACCGTCAAAACCAATTTCTTCACCAATAATTGGGAAAAAACCAACATTTTCGGGTATTTGCATAAAGTATAATGCTTCTTTATCCTTTCTGTTAAGAATATTTAAAAGTTCTGTAAAAAAGAAGTAACTACCATCTTCTATTACCCAATATGTTGCTTTAGATTTGTAATCTGAGTTACTTACTGTCCATTTTATGCAGTTGTAACCAAGTATTTTTTTCTTTTCTGTTGTTTTAAAAGTTTCACATTTGCTTAAATCTTTTATACTTGGTTTAGATTTAATGTTCATGTGCATTTTTCGACCATGATTTATGGCTGTAACTTTCTTTGTCTTTAAATCAACCAACATTGTTCCGCTAATAGCTCCATCTTTTTTTAGTTCATCAATTCTAATTTTGCTAGAAGTAATATAATAGATGTATTTAGTTTCATCAAAATGATTTTTCTTAGTAAATTCAATGGTTCCTTCATAGTTTTGAGCCATTAAAACAGAAGTTAACATTAAGGTTAATATTAAGATTGTATATTTTAAACTATTCATAGTTAGTGTTTTTCTAAAAACAAGTTTACTAATAATGAACTAAAACAGAACTAAAATGCTAAAGAATAAATAAATATTTTTGTAAATTAATTAGTATTCAAATGGCAGAGCATAATTTATTAGGAGAAAGAGGAGAGGAATTAGTTAAATCTTTTCTCCAAAAGCTAGGCTATAAAATTATAGCCATTAATTGGCGAGAACGAAAGTTTGAAATTGATATTATAGCTATTGACAAAAATGAAATTGTGTTTGTGGAAGTGAAAACAAGGAGCACCTCTTTTTTTGGAACGCCTGAAGAGGCTGTGACAATTAAAAAACAAGAACATTTGGTGAATGGTGCCGATTGCTATATTCAGAAATATGAGGTTGATTTAGAGTGTCGTTTTGATGTAGTTTCTGTTATTTTAAATAATAACCAAAAAGAAATAAAACATTTCAAGAATGCTTTTTTGCCAGAATTCTAAGGAGTGTATATTTCAATAACATCTTCTCCTGTTTTTACATTTTTAGCATAAATTTCAACAGATTTAATATTAGGAAACCAAAATGTTCCACCATCAATCTGTATAAAAATACGGTTAACATTAAGTAGGTTACCACGATATTTTGTGTAAACTTCGTAATGATTATCGTTAGTTTTTTTTAATGTGAAATACATTTCTTTAGTAGAAACAAATCTAAAAGTGGCGTATTCATCATTTATTTTTAGAAACTTTAATCCATAAGCATATTTTTTCTGAATCCAAGTTAAAGGTTTTATTTTCCCTCCATCAGTATTCTTAATCCAATAAATATTAATAGGATTTTCGTTGTCAAATCCCCCCATGTCATTTAAGTTAACATCATAGAAAATTTGATTGTTGTCTTTACTTCTTTCAATTTTAAATAATGAAGTAAGAGTGTTAGAATCGCCTATGTTTTCTTTTGAAAAAGCAAAAAGGAATGTGCAAACAAAGATTGCTGCTATTAATTTTATTTGTTTCACGTTATGAACGTAGGTTTTAATTAAAAACAAAGGTATTGTGTTTTATTGAAATAAACAGATAGAAAAAATTAAAAGATGCTAAAATGTCTGATGATTTACTTTTTTCTAGGTTTCCAATTTCTTTTCTTATTAAATCCACCTTTCTTTTTGTAAGGTTTTTTGTAGCTTGTATCGTATTTTGGGCCTTCATCAAAACCTTCTGGTAAAGCTAATTTATGAACTTCTTTGTCAAT
Organism: Flavobacteriales bacterium; assembly: GCA_016763795.1. Lineage (GTDB taxonomy): Bacteria > Bacteroidota > Bacteroidia > Flavobacteriales_E > Vicingaceae. Next base: position 2,407 of record JAESTF010000033.1, on the reverse strand, counting down.
TAGAGTTTCAATTTTTGAAAAATTATAGCAATCATCAGCATTAATAAAAGTTAATGCAACTCCCGTATTATCTCCCCTTGCAGTTCGTCCAATTCGGTGGATATAATCCTCCGCATCACTAGGAATATCATAATTGATTACTAAGTTAATTCCTTTAATGTCAATTCCTCTAGACAGAACATCTGTAGCAATCAGTAATTTTATTTTCTTGTTTTTAAAATCTAATAAAACTTCTTCACGTTGTTGTTGATTTAAATCAGAGTGAATTCCTTTTGCAGGTAAACCAATTTTATTTAAAGATTGTGTAATTTCTTTCACGGTAACTTTCCGCGAAGAGAAAACTAAAACAAAATCATGATCATTTTCTTTTAAGATGTCTTTTATTAATGCAATTTTTTGATGGTTATGCACTAAGTAAGCTGCTTGTAAAATCCCTTCATTTGGTTTAGAAATAGCGATATTTATCGTAACAGGATCTTTTAATAATAGGTTAGATAATTGCCTTATTTTTGAAGGCATTGTTGCCGAAAATAATAAGTTTTGTCTTTCTTTTGGGAGTTTGTTAGCTATTTTGCTAATGTCTTCATTAAAACCCATATCTAACATTCTATCGGCTTCATCTAATATAAAATGTTTAACTCCAGAAGTATCAAAATAACCCATATTGAGGTGAGAAATAAAACGGCCTGGAGTACAAATTACAATGTCAGCGCCAGTAGTTAAAGCTTTCTTTTCGGCATCAAAACTTTTACCATCACCACCGCCATAAATAGCAATAGATGTAGCTTCGGTAAAATAACTTAAACCTTCAATTTGTTGATCAATTTGTATAGCGAGTTCTCTTGTTGGAACAATAATAATAGTACTTACTTTGTCGGAACTACCTCTTTTACAAATAGCATTTAAAATAGGTAACACAAAAGCAGCAGTTTTTCCTGTCCCTGTTTGTGCAACAGCAATCATATCTTTATTTTGCATTATAGCAGGTATTGCTTGTTGCTGTATTGGAGTGGGTTTCTCAAATCCCATAGCATCTAATGCTTCTATAACTTGAGGTTCGAACCCTAATTCGTTAAATTTCATTTATCGTTAATTAATTCAAATAACTGTTGGCTGTGATTGCCAGCATTTAAAATTGCATTTTCTTTAGCTTCTGAAGTATATCCATTAATGTCATTACAAAATAGTTCGCTTTGGTATTCCATTTTGCAATATTTTGCTAACCCTCGAAAAGGGAACGTTATTTTTTGGACAATTTCTTTTGGATAATCTTTAATAGGACTGCCAATTGTAAAAGAAACAATTAGTTTTTTATTTTTTAAATTGTAGCTGTCTGCCCCAAAAGCAAAACCATATAAAAAAACTTGGTCTATCCATTCCTTTAAAATGGCAGGAGTGCTGTACCAAAATAATGGGAATTGAAAAATAATAGTGTCAGCTTTTAGAAGGGCTGTTTGCTCTGCTTTAACATTAATTTTAAAGTTAGGATAGAGTTTGTTTAAGTGCCGTACTTCTGTGTTTTTTTTGTTAGCAAATTGCTCACTAATTATTTTATTGCCAATAGATTTTTCAATCTCAGGATGGGCCAGTATCATTAATGTTTTATTCATAATTACCAATCATCTTTTTTTGAAGCTTCTATTTCAAATGTTTGATTGAAAGCAAGATTGTAGATTGTTTTCGGTTTTTTGTTAAAAGAGATTCTAAAAGCTTTACCATCTTTATTTACATAGTGCTTTTCGAAAGGTTGTTTTTCTCCTTTTTTTATTATTTCACCACTTCCCACAATTAAAATATCTTTATAAGTTACTCGGTATTTATCATCTTTTAAACCAATAACTACTGTTCCAGCAAATTTTGCCTTTACAACTAATGCTGGTGGCAATGTTCCTGCAATTTTTTTATCATCTTTATCAATAGGTTGAGGCCTTAAAGTAGCTATAATTTTTCCATCTTCAACTCTAAATAGCTTAAATAATCCAGAGCTTTTAAAGTAAGAAATAATTTCTTCTTTAGATTTTTTTGTTTCATAAACTTTCTGCCAGGTTACTTTCCCTTCGTTTAAAGTGAAATTATCTTGAGCATTAAGGTTTAATGTTGTAATCAGAGCAATAGTAATAATAAGGTATTTCATAATAAAAATAATTGGTGGAGAATATCGGAATCGAACCGATGACCTCTTCACTGCCAGTCAAACACTTTCAAATTGGAGTTTTAGTTGGTAAACCCCAATTAGTCTATGGTTACTGGCTCTATCGTCTGTTCTTTAAATTTTTAATAGGTGTAAATATATGCATTATGGTGCAAATAATGGCAAAACCCTACCGTCAAACCCTACCGTATTGTGTTAAACCCTACCGCCATTATTTAGGGAATAGAATTGTTGGAATGTGTAATTTTGAATCAT